>CAZXYV010000258.1:0-3238 GCA_964645025.1 uncultured Dehalococcoidaceae bacterium
AGCAAGCGTAAAATATTGTATTTCAGCCCGCAGTCCAGGGCGACGACGTGATAGGACGCTTTACCGTCCCCCTTCCACTCATAAGGTTTATCGGTCGTCACGCCCTTGACGAAATCGATGTCACCATAGTTGGGAGCTTTCTTTATCGCCTCTAAAGCCTCGGCGGGCGTTTTCGAGGACGTAATCATCCCCATCATGACCCCCGCGGAACGTAAGCGGCGGGTGATAGCGCGGGTGTCCACGCCCCATATGCCCGGTGTGCCGCCCTCCGATAGATAGGCTTGTAGTGTTTTTTTATTCAGGTAGTGATTGGGCAGGTCGCACTCCTCCCGGACGATAAAGCCCCTCACCTGGATGCGCCGCGACTCATCGTCCTCGGCGTTGGTGCCGTAGTTACCGATAAGCGGGTAGGTGGGTAAAAGGATTTGCCCGGCGTATGACGGGTCGGTGAGCATTTCTTGGTAGCCGGCCATGCTGGTGTTAAAGACCGCCTCGCCTACCGCGTCCGTCTCTGAACCGAAGCTGTAGCCTTCGTACGTTGAGCCGTCTGCCAGTACCAAAATAGCTGTTTTAGGCATGATTAATCACCCCAAAATCCCTCTCAATCTCCCTTTTTCAAAGGGAGAAGCTGTTGGCTTACCCCTTATCCCCACTACCCTAAATTCATCTCTCCCCCTTTTAAAAGGGGGACACAGGGGGATTTTGTTCATTATTCCTTCATCTCTATCTTCATCGTTTCATCGGCATAGACCGGCATCCCCAGGTAAAGCGTCGCCATGACCTTGCCTTTAAGCGTCTGCCCCGCCAGGGGGGTGTTTTTGCCTTTCGAGGCGAATTTGGTTGTATCCACCACCCACTCTTTATGCAGGTCGAAGATGCAGATATCCGCCGGTGCACCTACTTCCAATGTGCCCAGTTTTTCATAGCCGAGGACATGCGCCGGACCGACGGTCAGCGCCGCAATCAGGTTGTTCAGGCTGAACTCGCTTCTTAACACCAGGCCCGCCAGGCTGCCCAGCGCCGTCTCGAAGCCGCTGATGCCGAAAGCGGCCTGTTTAAACTCGCAGTTTTTATCGGCCGCAGTATGCGGGGCGTGGTCGGTAGCGACGATGTCGATGACGCCGTCATTCAGGGCGCGGAGCAGGGCTATCGTATCCTGCTTCGTCCGCAGCGGCGGGTTAACCTTGGCGAGGGTGCCGTATTTTAAGACCGCTTCCC
Organism: uncultured Dehalococcoidaceae bacterium; assembly: GCA_964645025.1. Lineage (GTDB taxonomy): Bacteria > Chloroflexota > Dehalococcoidia > Dehalococcoidales > RBG-16-60-22 > Fen-1077. The sequence continues at coordinate 1,219 of CAZXYV010000258.1, forward strand.
CGGTCAGGGTAAGGTGGTGGGGAGTGACCTCGGCGGTGACCGGGACGCCCTGTTCCTTGGCGTCTCGAATCAGCTCTACCGAGCCGGCGGTGCTGACGTGGGCGATATGTAAGTGCCCGCCGGTCTCGCGGGCGAGGTCGAGGTCGCGTTTGACCATAAGCTCCTCGGCGGATGCGGGCATGCCGCGCAATCCCATTTCCAGCGACACGACGCCTTCATCGACCTGGCCGCCCTGGGTGAGGAACAGGTTCTCGCAGTGGTCGATTATCGGCCGGTTGAAGTCGCGGCTGTATTCCAGCGCCCGTCGCATAATATCGTTATTGCTTACCGGCGCGCCGTCGTCGCTATACGCGATGGCGCCGGCCATCTCCAGTTCACTCATGTCCACCAGCTCTTCTCCCTTCCGTTCACGGGTCACGCAGCCGATAGGCAGAACGCGGGCAGAGGCCTCTCTCGCCGCGACTGTCCTCACATAGTTAATCATCGCCTCATTGTCCAGCGGCGGGTTGGTGTTGGGCATGCAGCAGATGGTGGTAAAGCCGCCCCGCGCCGCCGCCAGCGACCCCGTGGCGATGGTCTCCTTGTCTTCATTGCCCGGCTGCCGCAGGTGGCAGTGCAGGTCGATAAAGCCCGGGCAGACGATGAGGCCGTCGGCATCGAGGACGGCGTAGTCTTGCTCGGGCGGGGCGCCATCGCCCAGCCAGAGGATTTTACCGTCTTTAATCATCAGGCCGGCGGTCTTGTCTATATCCTGTGAGGGGTCGATAACGCGGCCGCCCCGGATGAGCAGAATGTCTGACATATCTCTAGTGATGACCTCCCGTGAAATGACTCGGCTTGAAGCCGCAGGCCTGGGCTTCCTCGTCGGTGTTGAATACAATCAGGTTCTCCAGCCGGATGTCTTTTACCCAATGACTGTCCGCGCTGTGGTATTTCTTGAATTCCACCTTGCCTTCATGCCACTCCGAACTCGCCACGAACTTGGGCTCGAAGCCGTGCTCGCAGTAGGCGCAACGCAGTGTTAAAGGATGCATGTTCACTATCTTGAACTGCGGCTTCAGGTACTTGGTCTCGGTCGCCTGAATCGAGACGCAGGTCGGGTTGGGGCACACCGGGCTCGGCTGCTGCCGGTAGAGGGGGTAAGACACCGGGGGTGGGGTCTCCACCTCGGGGACGGTGGTCTCTTTAGCCCCCAGCAGCAGCGCCATGAGCGCCATCCTGACCGGCACACCGCGGGCAGCCTGCTTGAAATACATGCTGCGTTCGTCAGCGTCAACCTCATAAGCCAGCTCATCTATCCTGGGCAGAGGATGCATGACCATCGTTTTCCGGAAGGCCTTGCCCTGAAGCAGCTTTTTATCCACCACCGGATATTTCGACTTCAAGGCCTGTCCCTGCTCGCTGGCGGTGAACCGCTCTTTCTGCGGCCGGGTCACATAGAGGGCGTCCACGCCCCCCTTCAGCTCCACCTGGACGCTGATGTCCGGCATCATCGCCAGCTGGTGGGGGCTGTTCGGCGTGGTGTAAATAGCGTCAATCGGGAAGAGGTTATCTTTATTCTTCTGCTCGGAAGCCTCCAATCTTTCCACCTCGCCGCCGTATTCGGTAACCAGTTTATCAATAACGTGCTGAGGCACTTCCAGCCCCGGGCTGGGGCAGAAGAGGATATCCGCCCCGAACCGGGCCAGGGCGAAAATCAGGGAATGGGTGGTCCGGCCGTATTTCAGGTCGCCCCAGAGAGCTATTTTAAGTCCTTTAATAGACTGGCGTTCCTTGATAATAGTATATAAATCCAGGAGGGTCTGGGTGGGATGCTGGTGGCCGCCGTCGCCGGCATTTATCACCGGGATACCGGCGTAATCGGCGACGACCTTGGCCGCGCCTTCCCACGGGTGGCGGATGACGACGATATCCGCGTAGCTGCCGACTATTTTGGCCGTATCCGCGATGCTTTCTCCCTTGGCCAGTGAGCTCGCGCCGACGTCCGAGGCGGTAATGACGGTACCGCCGAGCCGGTGCA
>CAZXYV010000259.1:0-3192 GCA_964645025.1 uncultured Dehalococcoidaceae bacterium
CCGGCCACCGTGTTGCCGCAGACCTGGCAGACGTAATAAACGGCATCCGCCGGCTTTCTACCTTCCTTAACGTCATTCAACGCCGCCTCGAAAAGGCCGTGATGGACCTTTTCCACGACATTAGCTAATGCGAAGGTGCGGTCCGCCCGGTCGTTCTGCTCTTCCTTGGCTACTTCGATAAATACCGGGTACATGCCGGTGAACTCCTGGTGCTCCCCGATGCTCGCCGCCATCAGGTTTTCCTTGGTCGAGCCGATAGCATCCAAGGCATTCATATGATTAAGTGCGTGCACCGTCTCCGCCTCGGCGACGGCCCGGAAAAGCCTGGCCACTCCGGTAAAGCCTTCTTTTTCCGCCTTCTCAGCGAAGAAGATATAGCGCCGGTTGGCCTTGCTCTCCCCCCCGAAAGCCTCCTGCAAGTTTTCATCGGTCTTATATTTCATCTTAAAACCCCCTGTCAGTCTTATACCGCTATTTTAGCTCATTTCTGAGTATTTTATAAAATTCATCCCTGGCACACCTTTCTAGCCAGGGATAATGACCACATTTTTCAAGCAAAATGAATTTAAAGTCTTTGATAACGTGAGAAAGAGGTAACTTAACACCCTCGGCGGGGCGGGGGTCGTAATCACCATGGATAGCCACAACCGGGCATTTGATTTTCTTCCCCATCTCAATTAAATCTCCGCTTTGCTGCAGTTTGCGTAATTCCAGACCGACCGGTATATTTATATCCAGCTGATATTTTAATGTTTCATCTTTACATAGGACCTGTTCATATGAATCAGCCTTGGCAATCAGCCTGAAAAGCCGGCCCATAGATGCGCTTTTATCCTCGGCCACCCCATCCCAAACAAACTTCTCCAAGGATAAAAATTCGACTCTGTCCGTTTCAGAAAGGCGGCTAAGCCATACTGCATATTTATCGGGAAGGCTTTTAGCGTCAAGCGGCGGCATACCAACCAATATGAGTTTTTTTATTAGGTGGGGAAAGCGGGTAGTTGTAAGATAACTTAATACCGCCCCCCACGAATGCCCGATTAAGATAACAGGGAGGTCGGCGTGCTCATTTAACACGTCGTGTAGCTCCTGTATCTGCCCCTCAAGAGAGTCTTTCGTTTGCAAAGGTTCGAGTATTCCGGCATCGGCAGCCAGTTCTCTGGCTACCGGCGTTACCGAGCCGGGCGCACCTGGGCCGCCGTGTACGACCGCTATTTTATAAGGTCTGGCGCCGTATTTTCTAAAGTTTTTCACAGCGTCTCCGCCATATACGCTTTCATTCCCTGGTTCTTGCAGTGCATATATAAGTCGTTCGCTTTTTCTCTATCCTGGAACATGGTAAACAAAGTCGGGCCGGAACCGGCAAGGTGGACATGCGGCGCGCCTAGTTTAATCAGGTGTTCTTTATATATCTTTAGGCCTGGAAAACCGTCAAAGGCAATATTTTCAAAGGTGTTGAATAACATTGATGTATTGAACTTATCAGCTTTATGTAAAGTTTCTACCAGCTTTTTAGTGATACTTCCCTCTGTAAAGTGCCCCGGTTTCAGCGAGGCATACATACGTCCTGTTTTGCCCGGCTCACCAGGGATATCCGGCACCACCAGGACCACCCACATTTTCGGTAGTGCCGGCAGAGATGTGACTATCTCTCCCCTCCCCTCCACTAAAGCCGTACCGCCATGCAGGAAAAAAGTAACATCCGAACCCATTTGCCCGGCAATCTTCTGCAGTTTCTCCGGTAGCAGTCCCAGCCCCCAGAGCTTATCGAGGCCGCGTAACAAAGCGGCGGCATCGCTCGAATCGCCACCCAGCCCCGCCATCAGCGGTATACCCTTGTGGATATCAATTTTAACACCTTTATCACATCCTGTAGCTTTTTGTAACAGGTTTAACGTCCGGCTTAACAGGCTCTTCTCCGCCGACCATCCCGGCATATCGCACCTGAAAGTCATATCCTTGTCAGCCTCAAGGCGCAGGATATCACACAGGTCAATCGTCTGGAGTACGCTGCGTATTTCATGATAGCCATCGGGGCGCTTCCCCAACACTTCCAGAGTCAGGTTGATTTTGGCCGGCGCTTTAACCGTCAGCACGCTATAACACCCCTCCCGCCCGGAATATCTGCCAGAGTTGCGCCCACTCGTCCAGCGTGAATGTCTCCGCCCGCCGCGTGTGATCGATGCCGGCCCTGGCCAGCCAGACCAGGACGTCAGCTTTGTTCAAGCCTAATCCCTGTGCCAGGGAGTTGGCCGCCTGTTTGCGGGCGGCGGCGAAACCGGCCCGTACCAGCTTGAAAAACCTGCCTTCATCATCCACGTCCACAGGAGGTCGGGGGTAAACGTCAATTTTCACCACCGCTGAATCTACATCCGGCCGGGGGTAAAACGAGGCCGCCGGCACGCGGACGACGATTTCCGGCTTCCCGTAAAACTGCACGCTGATGCTGAGCACGCTCCGCTTTCCCGGCCCGGCCACGATGGCCTCGGCCACCTCTTTCTGCACCATGACGACGATTTTTTCCGGTTTGACGGATGCTCCGAGGAAATGGCGGAGGACGGGGGAGGTGATATAGTAAGGCAGGTTGGCGACGACCTTGTAAGGCTTCATCGCTTCTGGAACGCGGGGCGTCCCCTCCTGCAACAGCACGCCGGGGTCGGTGCCGAGGACATCCTGATTAATGATAACTATATTGTCACCGGGCAGTGTCTTCCTAAGAATATCGGCCAGTCTATTGTCCAGCTCGATAGCAATGACCCAGCCGGCCCGCCTGGCCAGTTCCACAGTCATGACACCTAATCCCGGCCCCACCTCGATAACGGTGTCGGCAGGAGTCAATTCGGCAGCGGCCAGAATGGCTTCCAGTACCTTTTCGTCAACGAGAAAATTCTGCCCCAGCCCTTTTTTCGCCCGGATTTCGTACCGGCGCAAGAGCTTTTTGGTACGGTCTAGCATTGAGTTAGAGTTACTCTCAGACAGGCCCTTTTTCATTCTCAAAGATAAGAGGCCGTGCACCCGCCCTCGACTCCACCTAACGGCTTGCCTGTGCCAGCCGGCTCCAGCCAGGTGTACCTGCGGCACCCAGAAATAACTATTTACCGCTGCTTCCTTTCGGACCTGACGGGGTTCATAGCCTTCTGCCGCGCAGGACCCGGCCTTCAACACCACTTAACCCGGGCAGTCCCACCAGAC
>CAZXYV010000260.1:0-3182 GCA_964645025.1 uncultured Dehalococcoidaceae bacterium
GAACCCCTGTGGATCAATCCGGTTGATGCTACAGCAAGGGGGATAGAAAGTAGCGCTGTGATCGAGATATACAATGAAAGGGGGGGCGTCCTCGGTGGTGCCTATATAACCGAGAGGATAAGACCCGGCGTCGTGTATATGGACCACGGGGCCAGGTATGACCCGATAGTTCCTGGAGAGCTTGATAGGGGTGGAGCCATTAACACGATAACCCCGCATAACATTACTTCTAAGAATGCTACAGGGATGGTTTGTAGTAGCTTCTTGGTTGAAGTTAAAAGAGCTGATTTAGATGATTTGAGGATGAAATATCATGAAGCATTCAAAAGAGAATATAACGCCGCTTCGGGTTTACGCTTTAATGCCTGGGTTGAAAAAGGTGCCTAATTACTCAAAATCAAGTAGCCTGCTCCCGAAAATGGTGTCAGATATTAAATCTTCAAGAGGAGAAACTAAGTAGTCAGAAAAGGATATGCTCCGGAATAAATCCAGCGAGCCATTTTACGATATATCGTGTTTCAGGTGGAGTTCGACCCTTAAGTATATGCTATAATCTCCCATATGCAATTCCCTAACTATCCTTGTATTACGGTTTATAGGAGGTTATTTGGACATGTCTGACTTGAACCCCGTACCAGTCATTGAAGCCCTCTCGGCAAATATCGTCGAAACACAGTTCCGTGATTTGGATGCTCCTACTATAGAGCTAGCAAAGAACCGTATCATCGATGTCCTTGGTTGCGTCATAGGCGGCGCTAATGCCTCTGGCAATAAAGAGTTGGCGGACGTTGTGCGACGGTTGGGTGGACAAAAAGAGTCCACCATAATGATTTTCGGTCAGAGGATACCGATGGAACATGCGGCGATGTTGAACGCGGTTATGGCCCGCTCTTATGACTTTGAGGTCATGGCTTACGTTTTAGAAGGTAAGTTTTTCCCGTCACATCATGCCGCTACTACTGTGCCCACGGCTCTGGCGCTCGCAGAAGCCTTGTGTGCCGGCGGAAAGGAATTATTGACCGCGATGATAGTAGGCGACGATGTGGCTGCAAGGGTACAGGCTGCTTCCAGCGGACATCCAATCAACGTAGGTTGGGACGGTGGTTCTACTTTAAGCCATCTGGCCGCCGTTGCGACATCCAGCCGTTTACTCGGACTAAATAAAAGTCAGATAAAGAACGCTTTTGGAATCGTGCTTGGACTAATCGGCGGAACAATTCAATGTTACTGGGATGGCGTCCCAACCTTTAAGCTCGGACAGGGAACAGCAGCCGCACACGGTATATTCGCTGCCAAGCTAGCCAGAAGCGGATGGACCGGCCTGTATGACCCTCTATTCAGCCGGTATGGATATTTTTCTGTTTATGGCGGTGGCTGCGTCGACCCGGGTATCCTGACCCGGGGCCTCGGGAACAAATTCTATGGTGAGGCATATTTTAAACCTTATCCTTGTGGTATGCCTACCCACGCTGGCATCGATGCTGCTTTGGCCTTGATGAGCCAAAACAACGTTCAGGCTGACGAAATTCAAGAGGTCGTTATTCATGTCCCTTACAGTCATATGGCAAATTTTTATTACGCCAAGCCTTTCGTAATTCGAGATTTCCCCCAGGGCGATGCCGCGTTTAGCTATATTTATACGGTCGCCACAGCATTGGTAAATAAAAGCGTCGGCCTTCAGAATTTCTCAGAAGAGGCTATACATGACCCCCGGATAAAATCCATGGTCGATAAAATCAAAATGGTCGAGCGGCCTAAGGACGCAGAACTCGGTATCCAGGTCGATCTACGCCTGACTGATGGCAGGCAGCTTTCGGAATACAGATCCGAAGCCAGAGATTGGGCCACAAAACCGACACCGCGAGAGCAGGTTTTAACCAAATTCCGCCAACAGGTTGCATTCTCAAAAACAATAAGCTGGAAAAAAGCAGAGCGTGTCCTCGAACTCCTTGAAGATCTGGAGAGACTGCATAGTGTGGACCAGTTATTGAAATACATAATAGTCTGAGAATAGCTTAATGCGCACCGCATAATATCTGCGGCAATTTCCCTCCATTCTCTTTGTAATATTTTAAACAATCGTGTTATAATGTGGATTCTAAAAATGATATCTGAAAGAGGTAGTTAGCTTAGAAACTGAAGGTGAGGTAAATTATCTTGACATTAGAAGAATTACAGGAAAAAATTCAAATTGCCGAAGATATCGAGAATATTAAAATGCTGCAATATCACTACGTCAATTGTCTGATACTCACTAAATGGGATGACATATTGGAGTGTTTCGCCGAGAGTGCTGAAGTGGATATTGGAGGAGAAGAAAAGAGCGATAGAATTGTAAAGGGAAAGGCGGCAATCGGTAGATTATTTAAAGAAGGGGTTTCTATTTCACACGTCGGGAAGGAAGGTATTTACGCCGTTCATCCAATAATCCATGTCAATGGAGATAGTGCGGTGGGTACGTGGCTGGCATATTTTATGCATATACGCTCAAGGGGGAGGGAGCCTTTGCTGGATTGGATGCAGGGATTTTATGAATGTAAGTACGTAAAAGAGAATGGCAAATGGAAATTTAGTTTCTTGAAATGGAGAGCTCGTCTGAAATGTTGTAGACAAGATATGATCTAACAATTGAGGTCTCTCTAATAGAGTCATTTGTCGGCTTTCATCTTTCCATCATCTTATCATCCGCCTACTTCTCATTATCCAGAAAAGTGTGCCATTGTATTATTGGGGTATGGATTGGCGGAGTTGAAAATCGAGAGCTCTATTCAGCCACTTTTCGATATATCTTGTTTCAGGTTTAGTTCGACCCTCCCCCGTCTCCACCAGAAACAAAGATGAGCCTTTTAAAGGCTCGTTTAAGATACGGATATCCGACCCTTCTCTGGAAGCCGCCACCTGGAAGACAGGTTTAAAAGGCGGCTTCGGCTTTATAGCGACAATCGACTTAGTTTTCTTGGCGTCCACGTAGACGGCATCCAGCATGGTCAATAGAAGCTTTCTTCTTTCTTCCTGGTTTGCCTTTTCCCACAATCTGGGGAGGTTCATAATCAATTTCCCGGCCTCTTCCGCGGCATTGGCCTGAGGTATAACCAGGGACTCAAGCTCCATTTCCAGCAGCTTCTTCTGGCGGTGATACTCTATTACCAGCATAATATGCGTGATTGTATTGACCGGCGTGA
>CAZXYV010000261.1:0-3170 GCA_964645025.1 uncultured Dehalococcoidaceae bacterium
ACTTTTTTCGCGAGGGCGGCCATATCTACCATGCAACCGTGTTTCTGGTAGACCGGCGGATGCGCCCAGTACCAGCTATCGTAGCAGCCGGCGTCCACATGCAGAGAATCGAAGCCTGCTTTTTCGAGCAGTCTGGCCATCTCCAGCCCTTCTTCGATATCCCGGCCGGCTTCCTGATAGCGTTCGCCCGGGAGCGCCCCGGAGTTAAGTCCCTTGATGTAGTGTTTCAACCCGAACCGGTATTGCACGGGAAAGTCGGCCCCCGCCCGCTCCTTGATAATTTTAAGGACTTCGATTGGGAAGGTCAGCCTGCCTTTGAGGTCGCCGCCGTATTTATCCGTCCGCTGGTTCCAGATAGCCGTGGTAAACTGGTCGAAAAGATAACCTTCGTGGCCGTGGAGCTCGATGCCATCTACTCCGGCGGCGGCCAGGATGGCGGCGCCATCACCCAGAGCCTCCACGATTGCTTCTACTTCACCTATCTCCAGGGGACGGCAGGTTATGCTCGGGTCCAGGTAATGAGGGACGGCGGAGGCCGATACCGGCTTTTCACCGAACATCGGCGAGAAACCGACACGGCCAAAGCCGGCCGTTAATTGTACGAATATTTTAGTCCCCAGGGCATGGACGGCCTCAGAAAGCTCTCCGAAAGGTCCCAGCGAGGCCCGGTTGATGCCATGCCTCCAGGTGCCATGGCTCCCTGTTTCACTTGTTACCTGAAAGAGCCCGGTAATTATCAGGCCGGTACCGCCCCGAGCCCTTTCGATGTAATAATCGATGGCACGTGGGCTGGGATTACCGTCGGGGTTGGTCAAACCCACGATGCCCATCGGCGCCATCGCGATACGGTTCTTGATAGTCACTTTGCCTATATTTACTGGTTCAAATAATTTTGGGTATGAGACCATGGCTGGAAACCCCTTTCAATAATGAAAAATATGGCCTAGGTGAACTGATACAGCCCAGATAATTATCTTATCATTTTCTCAATAAATATGATACCTGTTTATTTCCCATGACCGCGCGTCGTTTGAATTATTCACGATTTATTTACGCCACGGGGTTCCGGTGTTTATGCCTTGTTATCGTTCCCGACGGTATCATAGTCCTCGATGGAAAGACGGGAAGCACAACGCGCAGGCAACATGGCCGTTCTCTGGAGCCAAATAAGGCATTATTTTTCTTTGGCGGAGTTCAAGAAGGGATTGGGCCTGAGAGTGGCCTACGTGGTACTTCAGATGGCCGATTTTCTGATGACCCTGTTTGCATTTCAGGCCGGTTTTGAGGAGATGAACCCGGTGATGCGGGGGATACTCGGTTCGCCGGTGCAATTGGTGCTGTTCAAGCTTATCACCCCGCTGGCTATCGCCTGGCTGGTCCCGGCCAAACTATTAATCCCGGCCCTGGTACTGCTGCTGGTGATTATCGGTTTAAACGTTAAAGAACTGCTATTCTTAATGTACCCTTGAGACCGCTGGCCTATACAGATTGTGTCTCAATAGTTCCGCCCGTACCTTTCGGAATCGATATTTTCTATATTTCCCAGTACCTTCAACCGGCGTAGCTTCAATATTAGAAAGACTTCCTGGCCGGTAATCAGGCCCATCTCTTTAGCTAACTCGTTAGGCATCTCGGCTTTGATGTTTATCCCGCCGACTTTAACATTGAGCCTGGCCGTGGTGGTGTTAAAGTCGATGCCGGTGATGACACCCTGATAACGGTTGACCGCCGGTCCGGGCGGCAATACATCGGAAACATAGACGTCCCGGGGAGAAATCGCGATTTTCTCGAGGTTGCCTTCATCGTGGGGGATAACGATGTGCAGGCCGCCGCAATCGACTTCCACCAGACCGGGTACCAGCTGCCGGCAAGCGTCACAATACAGGATATTAAGCGAGCCGATAAAATCGGATACCGCCGCAGTCCCCGGGGCAAAGAATATTTCCCGGGGTTGGCCGACCTGCTCTATCCTGCCGTTATTCATGACGGCGATACGGTCCGCCAGCTCTTCGGCCTCGGTGTGATTGTGGGTAATGTGGATGGTAGTCACGGCCAGTTCCCGGTGAATCCGGCGTAATTCCAGCCGGAGATAGTTAGAGGTCTGTACATCCAGGGCATTTAACGGCTCGTCCATGAGCAGAAGCCCGGGGGAAGTTGCCAGGGCACGGGCCAGGGCTACCCGCTGCTTTTCGCCGCCGCTTAAAGTGAGCGTATCCCGATCGAGCAGGTGTGTGATTCCCAGTAGTTCCGATAGCATCAACAGGCGCTGCCGGGCTTCCGGTTGGTTATGTTTATCCCGCTTCAATCCGAACAGGATGTTTTCCCGCACGTTAAGGAAGGGGAAAAGGACGTAGTCCTGGGGGACATAGCCGATGTTTCGCTCTTCAGGGGCCAGGCGCGTGATGTTGGTGCTATCAATCCAGATTTCGCCTTGCCTGACTTTATGAATTCCGGCCAGGCATTCCATGAAGACGGTCTTGCCGGCGCCGGACGGGCCTAGGATGACAAAGTATTCCCGGTCCCGGATGGTCAGGTTTAATTCCCGGAGAGCAAATTCACCGATGTTTATAGAAAGGTCTTTGATGGCTATCATATACCGTACCTGTGACCGGTAATCGCACGGATTAGCAGCAGGGCTGCCAGGGAAATCACCACCAGGATAAGTATCAGGGCGACCGCCTGCCCTGTATTGGCCGAAGCGAGACTGAGGTAGATGGATATGGGCAGGGTCTCTGTTCTCATAGCGGTAGCCCCCGCCAGCGTTACCGTCGCCCCGAATTCACCGGCCGCCCTGGCCCAGGTAAGTATCCCGGAGGCAATCAGCCCGTTCTTGGCCAGTGGCAGGACTACCCTGAAGAAGGCTTCCGGCTGGCTGCAGCCCAGGGTGCGGGCGACCTGTTCATAGCGGAGGTCGATGCTATCAAAAGTGGACTTGAGCAGGCGGATGGCCAGGGCGCTGATGATGGTAAACTGGGCCAGCACGATTCCCGGGACGGAAAAAACAAAGCGGAGCACATTATTGTTGATGGACGCTCCCAGGGGAGTATTAAAAAAGACCAGCAAAGCGGCGCCCAGGGCAATAGGGGAGACGACAATCGGCAGATCGAGCAGGCTATCCACCAGGCTTTTACCGAAAAAATTGTTCTTGGAGATGGCATAGGCCACCGGTA
>CAZXYV010000262.1:0-3162 GCA_964645025.1 uncultured Dehalococcoidaceae bacterium
AAGCTCCTGGAGAGCCGCGGCTTCCAGTACGATAACGCCGAAGCCTCCTTCGAGCTTTTATTGCACCGCGCCAGACCCGGCTATAAACCGCCGTTTGAGCTGGTCGACTTCATGGTAGTGGTGGAAAGCCGGCGGCGCCCTTCCACCCGCAAGGCGGCGGACGAGATGCTCTCTGAGGCCGTTGTCAAGGTAAAAGTGGGCGGCAAGATAATCCACACCGCCGCCGAGGGCGATGGGCCGGTCAACGCGCTGGACATGGCCATGCGTAAAGCGCTTTTACAGTTTTACCCCAGCCTGTCACAGGTCAAGCTCGTTGACTATAAGGTACGCATCTTAGAGGAAAGTACCGGCACCGAATCGCAGGTGCGCGTGTTGATAGAGTCCTCCGATGGCGTTAACGAGTGGCATACGGTAGGCGGCTCCACCAACATCATCGAGGCTAGCTGGCTGGCCCTGGCCGATAGCCTGGAGTGGTGGCTGGTCAAGCAGGGCAGGTAGCCTTTCCGGAAGGCGCTCAGGAAGAAGTAAGATGAAAATCAGTATCATCGGTGCGGCGGGTTGCGTCGGTTCCAGCATCGCTTTTAATATTGCCCGTCAGGGACTGGCGGATGAAATGATGGTGGCGGATATCCGGCGGGACTGGCTGGAACATCATGCCATCGATTTCTTTGACGCCGCCGTAGCCAGCAAAATCGATATCCTTGTCAAGATGGGTAGCTATCAGGACTTGTCAGGTTCGGATATTGTTGTCATGGCGGCCGGGGTCGGCGTGACGCAGGGCGCCCGCTCCAGCGGGGGTCAACTGACTTCCAGGCAGCACTTGCTCCCGGAAAACCTCAAGATTATCCAGGAGTGGGCGACCGAGATAGACCGTTATTGCCCGCAGGCTATCGTGATTATGGTGACCAATCCGGCGGACGTGCTGAACTATGCCGCCTACTTATTAAGCTCCGGCAAAGAACGCCACCGTTTTATCGGGTATACTTTAAACGACACGACCCGCTTTCAAATCGCGCTTTCAGAAGCGTTGTCCGTGGCGCCGTCGCGGATACAAGCCACGGTCGTCGGTGAACACGGGGGCAGCATGGTACCTCTCTTCAGCTCCGTGAAAGTGGATGGAAGGCCGGTCAACCTGGCCGAAGACGTCCGGTTGAAGATTAAGGAAAGGACGAACGATTATCTGCCCCACATGCTCCGACTGAATGTACCGCGTACTTCCGGATGGCTGACCGGCGTAGGCGTGGCCAGGATGGTGAGCGCCATCATCAATGATACGGGCGAGGTCATCCCTTGCTGCGCCGTGGTTGACGGCGAGTACGGGTATAAGGAGACCAGCATCGGTCTGCCGGTTGCCCTCGGGCGGCAGGGCATTAAGAAAATCATTAACCTTAAACTTACGCCGGAAGAAAAAAGGTTACTGGATACCTCCGTGGCGAACGTCCGGAAGTCCGTCGACTATATAATAGGGCAGGTGGGCGGTTCTCTTTAGTGCTGCTGCGCCAATATCGCTTTAGTCCTTCGTTTCCGTGGTCGTAAGTCCTTAGCGCCCGGCGGGCGACCCAGACAAGTAACTCTACTCACTGTTGGTCTTTCTTCTGGCATGTCCGTGCCAGCCGTCTCAGAAACGCTGTTGGGCTTTTCAGACTCTTGCTGCGCCTCCCGGATTTCCCTGGCATGTATAAGGAGAAGCTCTTTTAAAAATACGGAGGATGTCAAATTGAGCGGTTTGGCGAGCATAAACAACCGCTTGACATCCTCTTGAATCTGTAAAGTTCCCCTGACTTTCCGTCTCATAATCTAGCCTCTATATTATGGTACACCATTATATACATATCTGTCAAGAAGGTCTTTTACCATGCAAAAAACCTCTATATTTGCGTCTTTCTGATACGTCACTATTGGTGTATAATATTTAATGAAACTGTATATTCATTTCAAGATAAATTCGGAGGTCAGAGATGGGCGATATCAAAAGCGCCGCCGAGATAGCCCGTGAAAAACTGGAGAAAATCGGCGCGCCGACGGAAGCAGAGCGCCTGAAATGGAAGTACGCGCCGGAAGGTGAAAAACTGGCGGCCCGCTATCTCAAGGAAGACACAGTCAACCTGTTGGCCGAGGTCAAGAAATACGATGATACTGCCAAGAAATTCGTCGCCGCCAGTTTTAATGATATCCTCCTGCGTAACATCGGCCTGCCCCGGACTGAAATCGCACGTAAGACCAATAAAAAAGCCATGGACGGCCTGAAAGCTCTGAAAAACGACAAAGCGGCCGTGGAAAACGTCTTTAGCCGCATGCGGCATGTCCTCGACCACTATGTGCAGGAAGGGGCCAAGCAAAAGAAACAGGCCTACGAATCTCTCAAGGCCGAGTTCGAGGCTAAAATACAGCAGGCCATCCGGCAGAAGACCGGCGTCAACGCGAAAATCAAAGTAGACGTGGAAAAGCAGCCGCAGTTCCTCGATGAATGGCAGCGGGTACAGGCCCAGATGGAAGCGCAGTACCTGACGCTCCTGGATGATTACAAGAAGGAGCTGGCGGTCATAGATTAGGTTAAGATGGACATCGACAACGAAAGAATTGAACGCGCCGCCCGTAATACGGAGATACTAAGGCATCCCCGGCAGCACCTGGCCACCTTCGGCGTGACCAATATCTACTACTACATTGTCACCGAGCCGGTCTACTCGGAGCTTACCAACGAGACTAACGAGACGGTTATCCGGGAGGGCAGGGTCATCGCCGAGAGGCCGAAAATCGTCACGCCTTATTATCTCACCCACCTGGAAGGTTTCAGCTACGATGCCCGCCGCTACTTCGAAAGGCTGCTCCAGATGCACGGCCCCGATATGCCCGGCCTCTTTTACACCTATAAAAACGAGCCCGGCAACCTTAATATCGTCTCGGATGGCTGGCAGGCAGTCGTGGACAAGCTCAATACGGAAATCGATAAGAAAGGCGACCCCCTGGCGGCCATTATCAAAGGGCAGGATGACCTGTGGGATGTTTCTTTACTGAAGTTCATCTACGAGATTACCAGCCGCTCGCTCCGAACCAACGTGCAGCAGCTCGGCGCGAGGGGACTGCTCGGCATGAGCCACGGCGGCATCCCCGTCGGCGCCCGGCAGAAAATCGAAGAGATGTTCCAGCAGGTCACCACGG
>CAZXYV010000263.1:0-3158 GCA_964645025.1 uncultured Dehalococcoidaceae bacterium
TTAGCGCCGAGGTCACTATACAGGTTGGCGAAAGCCGGCAAAACGAAAAACATCAACATTCCGACGACAATCACAGTTACGAAGAGGGCGATAATCGGGTAGGTCAGGGCGCCCTTGATACCTTTCCGGGTAATGAGTTCTTTCTCAGTGTAATCGGCCACCTGCTTCAACATCGTCTCCAGACCACCGGTCTGCTCACCGATACCGATGGTACGGCAGGCCAGGGTTGAAAAAATGTCAGGGTGCCTGCTCAAGGCCGCCGAGAGCGGGTGCCCGCCGCGCAAATCGGCAATCACCTCGAATACCACCCTTTTCAAAGTACGATTTGATATCTGCTCCTGTAAAAGCTCCAGGGCGGTCACGATATTAATACCCGATTCCAGCAGCAGGGCCATCTGACGGAAGAGCAATATTATCTCGGCCGGCTTGACCGGGAAAAGCTGTGCGGTCAATTTCCCCAGGCTCAGGAAGGGTACGTACGGCCGGAGATTAATCAGGCGGTAGCCGGCATAGGCCATCATATCGGCAATAGCGTCCTCGCTGGAAGCCGTAATTCTCCCTTTGACGATATCGCCCGATTCACCGCAGGCTATATATTGATAAATCATCCGCTGATTACCGCCTCAAACCAATCATTAAAATTACTCCTGTTCTTACGCCATGGAATAGGCGTTACGCAGGACTTCCGCGGGAGTGGTCAGATTCTTTTTCACTTTACACATGCCGTCTTTCAATAGCGTCATCATGCCCTCTTTAATCGCCTGTTCACGCAACTGGTTGGACGTGGTCCCTTTGACCAGCAGCGTTTTAATCTGGTCACTGGTGCATAATATTTCAAAGATACCCACCCGTCCCCGGTAGCCGCTATTGGCGCATGCCTGGCAACCTCCCCCGTAAAGAAATTCTTTACGCTCTTCGCCCATCTCCTGACTGTAGATGAGGCTTTCCTCCGGTGAAGCCGGCATTGACCGGCCGCAATGAGGGCAGACGCGGCGTACCATACGCTGGGCAATTACGCCGATAAGAGCCGATGATACCAGGAAAGGTTCGACGCCCAGGTCGATGAGACGGAGGACCACGCCGACGGAGTCATTAGCATGGATGGAAGACAGCACCAGGTGGCCAGTGAGCGCCGACTGTATGGCGATATTGGCGGTTTCGGCATCGCGTATCTCGCCGATGAGGATGACATCGGGGTCAAGACGTAAAATAGACCTGAGACCGCTGGCGAAGGTGAGGCCGGCGCGGGGATTTATCTGAATCTGGTTAATATTCGAGAAACGGTACTCAACCGGGTCTTCTACGGTAATGATATTACGTTCTGACCGTTCAAGAGAGTTAAGAGAGGCATAAAGAGTGGTGGTCTTGCCGGCGCCGGTGGGACCGCTGGCCAGGATAATCCCGTACGGCACCTTGAGCATAGCTTCGTACTTTTTAAGCGCCTCGGGAAGAAACCCCAGGTCTGACAGCGCCAGGGTCGCCCGGGACTTGTCCAGAAGACGTAGCACGGCCATCTCGCCGCACACCGTGGCGATGATGCCCACCCGGATATCTATCAAACGTCCTTTAGTCTTGACGGAAAACTGGCCGTCCTGGGGGCGATGGTGGTCCGCGATATTCATATTGGCCAGAATCTTGATGCGGGAGATAATCGGCGTCAGCGTGGTCAGCGGGAGCGTAAACATATCGTGCAGTGAACCATCGATACGGTAGCGCACTTTAAGGTTTTCCTCACCCGGTTGAAGGTGGATGTCAGACGCCCTGGCCTTAACCGCCTCGTCAACGATAAGCGTCAGCGCCTGGGCGACCGGCGCATCGGTAGCCGTATCGGTAAACAGCTGCTTGCTGGCCACAAAGCTGCTGGATAGCGAGATATTGGAAATCTGTTTTTCAATCTCGTCGTAGGCCTTATAGTTGAAATCGATGGCTTCCAGGACTTCTTCCTGGGTGGCCGGCACAGGCTCGATGCGCATCTGGCTCCAGCTCGCCAGGGCTTCCATGGCGAGGATATCGGCGGGGTTCGCCATGGCCACGCGCAGGACATTACCCTCCACCGCCATAGGGATAGCGACATATTTACGCGCCATAGTCTCCGGAATAAGGTGCAAGGCCTCGGTCTCAGGTGATTTATTACGCAGGTTATTCCTGGAGCCACTGACAGAGTCCGGCATAATCAGACATACCTCTATCTTCCGACGAGTTATTCAGCTTTATTTCTATTTCAATTATATCTAATATGCAGTTTCATTCTTATATGCCTTTAGTCCTGTTTACAATAGTTCTTTGGTAATAGGTAGAAAGAGGGATAGAGGACGCGCGATATTCAACCGCGTGTTACCATCAGGCTCTTTATTAGGTTTTAATATTATGTTAAAATATCATCGGTTGATAAAGGCAACATGACTATCAAGCCTTGAGGAGACACGATGAAAGAGCCAATTGAAAGCTTTCTAACCTATCTGGCGGTAGAGAAAGGCTATTCGGGAAATACGATAGCCGCCTATCGCAATGACCTGACCGGACTGGCCGACTTCGCCAGCCGGGAGTCGGCCAAAACGGGGGCTTCGCCTTCCTGGGCCGGCTTTAGCCGTCAGCATATGCTGAGCTATATGCTCGACCTCAAAGAGCGGGGCTATGTCGCTACCACGATAGCGCGCAAAGTAGCCGCGTCCAGGTCTTTCTTCGGCTTTCTGGTAGCGGAAGGCGCTATCAGGACCAACCCCACGGAAAATATGAGCTCGCCCAGCGTGGGGAAAGCCTTACCCAAACCGATTTCCATAAGCCAGGTACGCCTTTTACTGGAACAGCCGGCCAAGATGTCTACCCCTGAAGCCAGAAGAGACCGGGCGATACTGGAACTGCTGTATGCCAGCGGCATGAGGATAAGCGAGCTCGTGGCCCTTAACCTGGGCGATGTCAATACCAGCGGTGATTCATTCGTGCGCTGTTTCGGTAAAGGGCGCAAGGAACGCATCATACCTTTATATGAACAGATAACCAGAACCGTACAGAGCTATATCGACGAGGACCGCCCCAAACTGGCGCACGGTAAAAAGGAAAATGCCTTGTTTCTTAACGCCCGCGGCGAAAGACTCACCCGGCAGGGGTTCTGGCAAAAGCTCAAGGAGTACGCCCGGACCGCCGGTCTGAGCGACCAT
>CAZXYV010000264.1:0-3153 GCA_964645025.1 uncultured Dehalococcoidaceae bacterium
GGGGCTCGCAATGACGACCTGTTCTTCTTTTTAACCTAGTTATTAGTAGAATTTTAAAGATAGGAGACATTTAGCTATGCCTGAATTCGGTTACGCCGGAGAGATTTTAAAGGTAGCCCTGTCCGATGGAAAGGTAACAAGACTGCCCACCGCCGATTACGCGGATAAATATATCGGCGGACGCGGTATCGCCGCCCGGCTCTACTGGGAGATGGTGCCGCCCGGGGCCAGAGTCTCCGACCCGGAGAACTGCCTGATATGCGCCAGCGGTCCCGTGGCCGGCTTCCCCGGATTTGCCGGCAGCCGCTGGGTGACCTGCGGTAAATCGGCTTTATTAGAACAGGAGGCTTTTACCTACAGCAACCTGGGCGGTAGCTGGGGTGTCCGGCTCAAATATGCCGGCTATGACGGTATCGTCGTACAGGGTAAAGCGGAAAAACCTGTTTATATCTTCATACATGACAGCTCCGTTGAAATCAAGGACGCGTCACATCTGTGGGGCAAGACCACTTTTGAAGCGGTCGACCTCCTGAAAGCGGAACTCGGCCAGGGCGTCAGCGTGTTGACACTCGGTCCCGCCGCCGAGAACTCGGTCGCCTTCGCGACCATATTTGCGGAACAGGGTGCCTCCGGCTCCGGCGGTATCGGTAACACCATGGGGTCGAAAAATCTCAAAGCTATCGTGGTAGCCGGTGATAAAAAGACGGTCGCCGCCGACCCGGCCGGGCTGCGCCTTATCGCCGACCGCGTCCGGAAGATGCGGGACTTTAAAGCAGCGCCCTCACCGTGGGTAGTCCCGGGATTTACCAAAACTCAGGCCTGCTACGGATGCGGCCTCGGATGTGAGCGCCAGGTATATCCAGCCGAAAACGGTCGCAGCTACAAAGCCCTTTGCCAGGCGACCCTCGTTTATGCCCAACCGGCCATGCGTTACTCCAATCAACACAAAGAAGCTCAACTGCTGGGCCCCCGGCTCTGCGATGCTTACGGACTCGATACCGCCGTGATGCAGGGTCTCATCGACCTGCTCGGCGCGTGTCATCGCCAGGGACTGCTGCGGGAAGAGGACGCCGGTCTGCCGTTGGCCAAGTTCGGCAGCGCCGAGTTTATCGAAGCGCTGACGAGAAAGATAGCCTTCAGGGAAGGTTTCGGCGAGATACTGGCCCGCGGCACTATCGCGACGGCCGCAGCCATCGGCGAGGGAGCGCAAAAAATGTTAGGCGAATTCGTCGCCACCCGGGGCAGCGAGACCAAGGACTATGACCCGAGGCTGTTCATTACATCAGGGCTCCTTTACGCCACCGAGCCGAGAAGGCCGATACAGCAACTCCATCAACAAAGCTGGGTATTAAGAATGTGGGTCAACTGGAGGCGGGGAGAAAAGGACGCCTTTTTCTCAACCGCGGATTTCCGGGAGGCCGCGGCCAGGTTCTGGGGCAGCGAATTGGCCGCCGACTTCTCCACGTACGAAGGTAAAGCGCTGGCGGCCAAAATAATCCAGGACCGCACCTACGCCAAGGAAAGCCTGGTCCTCTGCGATTTCAAGTGGCCGATGATATGGGCCAAGTATGAAGGCGGCCACGTCGGTGACCCTGCCCTGGAAAGCCAGATATATTCGGCAATTACGGGAAAGAGAACGGACGAGTCCGGTTTGAATAAAATCGGGGAAAGAATCTTCAACCTGCAGAGGGCGATCATGCTACGTCAGGGATGGGCGGGGCGGCAGGATGACCGCCTCCTCGATTACCTTTTCGAAACGCCACTAAAGGAAGACGAACTCTTCATCGACCGCGACTGCCTGCTGCCGGGACCCGGCGGCGAGGTGATTTCCCGGAAAGGCAAGGTAGTTGACCGGGAAGCCTTTGAAAAGCTCAAGGACGAGTATTACGCTCTGCGTGGCTGGGATACCGCCAGCGGTCTGCCGACGCCAGCCAGGCTCGCAGAGTTGGAGCTTGGCGATGTTGCCGCCGACCTGCAAAAGCGGGGGCTGGTAAAGTAGCCGGACAACCCCCGCCTGTCTTGCATCAATGGTCCTGTCCCCGCCTTGCTGTGGCCAGGGGCGCGACGGCTATCCAGAGGGTAATGGTAATCAGCATGGATGTTATGTAGCTGATGGTGTCGATATCCAAATCGGGTGCAATCACCCCCCAGAGCAGCATCAGGAAAAAGGCGCTCAAGAAAAATCCCGGTATGGCCGCCAGTATTCTGAAGTAACCCATATTTTTCCTCCTTACAGACTTTTTATTCGACAAATACTTTTACTTTTTCGCCTTTGCCGCCCTCAACGTCGATTTGCATATCGCCCAGGGCATCGATGAGCTCTTCGATATCATCCTGCTTGATATTGCGCACATCGAAGTTGATGCCTTTTTCTCTCAGGGCTTCGTTGGCTTTGTCCAGGGCATGGGGAGGTATCAGGGACGTTAGTTTGATACCAGCGCGTATTAATGACATCGGCACGCGGACATTGACACGGCCGACATTGCCATCCTGGAACAAGTTCCCTTTAGCATCGGTCCCCCCTTCGGGTGGTGTGACGGTCACGCGCAGGTATTTACGGCTGTTTATAATTTTTGTTGCTATACCGCCGGCTGTCTCATGCCCGGTATTGCTGTGTCCGTCCTCCCCGGTCCCTCCTTCCTCGGCGCCGATGGCGCTCAGCAGACGGTGCGCATCCTCGACGCTTATTTTGTTCTGGGCCAGCATCTCCAGTACCTTTTTCTGACTCTCGCTCATTTAAGTAGCCTCCTTTTCCCGCTTAGACCACGGAAACATATACATATCTATTGCCGTTCTGGACATCTACCTCAAGACCCCGCAGCGACCAGTAGGATACGATAGCCGCCCACAGGACTTTAAGCGCCCACATGGGCCAGCCGCTATCCCAGAAGATAATCAGGCCGAGAATTATTAATGGTAATAAGATAATCAATACCACCAGCGCTACCGGCAGAAGCAGGAATATCGGCAGCCAAAACCCGAAATCGCTCTTTTCATTTTTGACATGAATGTGCATCAACATGGGCGGCCAGCTCATTTTTGCAGCCTCCTTATCGCCTCATCGGCAGATATTTCGCCGCGCTCCAGCTCGGAGAGTACTTCTTCCTGCGGTGAGACTTTAACATTCTCAACGAACTCAAACTGCCCGGCGAT
>CAZXYV010000265.1:0-3133 GCA_964645025.1 uncultured Dehalococcoidaceae bacterium
GGGGACAGGGTGAGAATGCAGCGGCACAGCGCCGACCCCGCCGTCTTTATCCGCAGCCTGGCCACACGGGGCTGGGCGGGTGGACTGGCTAAAGCGGCTATCGGAGCGGTGCATGTCATGGACGCGATGGGCAAAGAAATTATTTTTGTGGAGACGGTCGGCTCGGGGCAGATTGAGATTGATATCGTCAAAGCGGCGGATACAACCTTGCTGGTCCTGGCCCCCGGCGCCGGCGACGAAATCCAGACGATGAAGGCCGGTATCCTCGAATCGGCAGATATTATCGCCGTCAACAAGGCAGACAAAGAAGGCGCCGACCGCCTCAAAGCCGACCTGGCGTTAATGCTGTCGATGCAAGCCCGCTCAAGCGGTGAGTGGCTGCCGCCCATCGTCCTGACCGAGGCCGTCAATGATAAAGCCACGGACGAGCTCAGCGCGGCAATTTTAAAGCACCGCGAGTATTTAAAGACCAGCGGCGAACTCCCAAAGCGCCGCAGGGAAAGGGCCAGGTTGGAGCTTCTGGAGTCAGTGGAAGGCTTCATTAAAGACATGGTCCACGAGCTGGATAGCGGCGATTATCTAGAAACACTCGTCGATGATATGCAAAAAGGCGTGATTACCCCCCAAGCCGCGGCTGATAAAATCGTAAGTCGTTTACTGAGTATTAAATCGAAGAATAAACAGAAATAATTCAGATTGTCATTGCGAGTGCAGCGTGGCAATCCCCGTGATATGCTTAATCCAATGATAGAGATTGCCACGGGCTTCGCCCTCGCAATGACAGCGTAAGTATCGTAAAGTAAAGAATAGAGGTAAACATGGACTTTGAGCTGACCGAAGAACAGAAGATGTTACAGTTAACGCTGCATGACTTCGCCGAGAAAGAGCTGGTGCCGGTAGCGTCGCGGATAGACCGGGATGACGCGTTCCCTACCGACGAGCTTCACAAGATGGCGGGACTGGGGCTTTTCGGGCTGACTATCCCGGAAAAGTACGGCGGCAGCGGCAAAGGGCTGACGGAACTATGTATCGCCGTCGAAGAGCTGGCGCGGGCCTCCGCCGCTATCGATAACTACCTGCGCATCAGCCTGTCGCTGGCTATCGTCCCTGTCATGGAGTACGGCACGGAGGCGCAGAAAAAGAGATTCCTGCCACCCCACGCCAGCGGGGAGAAGATGGCCTGTTTCGCCCTGACCGAGGCCGAAGCCGGCAGCGACCCCTCCGGCATGGCGACTACCGCCACGCGCCGCAAGGGCGGCTATGCCCTCAACGGCAGCAAGCTTTTCATCAGCATCGGGCACCAGGCGGGGATAGCGGTGGTATTCGCCACCGTCGACAAAGCGCTGGGGTCGAAAGGGATAACCGCCTTCGTCATGGATAAAGATAACCCGGGCATCACCGTGGGCAAGCGCGAAGACAAGATGGGCCTGCGCGGGCTTTCCTCCACCGAGCTCATCTTCCAGGACTGCCTCGTGACCGAGGAGAACCGCCTCGGCGAAGAGGGACAGGGACTTAAGATTGCCCTGGATGCGCTCGATTTCAGCCGGGTGACTGTCGGCGCTGAAGCGGTCGGTATCTCGCGCGCGGCTTACGAGGCGGCGCTGCAATACTCCAAAGAAAGGCAGCAGTTCGGGCAGCCGATAGCGAACTTTCAGGGGATACAATGGATGCTCGCTGACATGGCCACCCAGATTGATGCCGCCCGCCTGCTGACTTACCGCGCCGCCTATCTCTGTGACAAGGGACGGCCTTTTATCAAAGAGGCAGCCATGGCCAAGGTATTCGCTTCCGAGGTCTCCGGCTTCGTTACCAGTAAAGCGCTCCAGATTCACGGCGGCTACGGTTATATCAAAGATTATCCCTTGGAGCGTTATTTCCGCGACGCCAAGATTACCGAGATTTATGAGGGCACTTCTGAAATCATGAGAATGACGATAGCGCGGAGCATTCTTAAAGACTAAACCAGCAGCGCCGTTTCCAGCCGCTCTATTAGGGTAGGTTCTGCACCTTGCGCCGTCAGGTAATCGCCGGCGGAACCGTACTCCGCTTTCAGCGTGGATAATAACAGCGCCATCGACTCCGGCAGGGCTCTCCAGAAATAAGCCGGTATTCGGTTGGCGAACTCGGCAGTTTCCGGCTTGCTGTTCATGCGCTTGAGAATCCCGACCATGTGCGAGTCCGATAAAGCGTAGTCTGTAATAATATCCTCATCTCCGACGCCAAGCGCGCTTAGCAGTATAGCCGCTAAAAGGCCGGTGCGGTCCTTACCGATAGCGCAATGGAACACCAGCGGGTGATTTCCCGGCTCGGCGATAATTTCAAGCGCTTCGATAATCTTCCGGCAGAATTCTTTCCTCCGCACAAGATAAACGTAAAATTCCCCCATACCGGGAAAATCCGTATACCGTCGTTCATCCGCCTTCGTGTCCCCGCCGTCGGTTAAAAAGGAGATATGATGGAATTTCACGCCGGTTTCAGAAAGAAGCCCGATGCCCTGGCGCTCTCGCTCGACCGCGCTCCGCAGGTCGATAACCGAGGCAAGACCGATTTCTCGCGTCAGCCGGTTGAAGTCGCTCCGGGTCATTTTCGCCAGCTCCGCGCTGCGGAAGAGTCGCCGCCAGGCCACTGCACGGCCCCCGCGAGCTTTGTATCCACCGAGGTCGCGGAAATTGGGAACGCTATCTAAGTTAATTTCCCGGGAATATTGCTCCGCCATTTTAATCTCAACTCACCAGGTTGAATACGGGCCGGGCGCTTTCACCGGCGGAGTATTTATCACCGGAAAAGACCTTATTTCCCATTTTGACCTTTTTGCCGATGAGCTCCATCGAGGCCGTTTTCGGGTCGATGCCTTCCAGGTTGCCCATTATCCAGGGGCCGTCCTCAAGCTGCACCATCACGATGATATAGGGCACTTCGGCCTCGCGCCCCTCCGCGGCCACATACACCGTGGTAAAGGTAAGGATTTTACCGCTGCCCTTCAGCTCGATGACCGTCATGTCCGGGCTGGCACACCGGCGGCAGACCATCTTGGGCGGCACAGTGATAGCGCCGCAGGCCCGGCACTTCAGGCCGAGGAGTCTGTTCTGCTTGAGAGCTTCGTTATAATCTTTAAAAATAAGTTTATGTTCCA
>CAZXYV010000266.1:0-3130 GCA_964645025.1 uncultured Dehalococcoidaceae bacterium
AAGATTAGGACTTTTGTGGTGTAAAAGTATCACAAAATGTCAATAAAAGTGGAGCCGGGGGGATTCGAACCCCCTACCTTTTGACTGCAAGATAGATGGTTATCGTCTGGACTATAGGTATCCATTTTCTACCTCCTTTTATTGGCTTAGGCAGGTGCCCCCGTCATTTGTTACTCAATTATACCATGCCGGTAAAAAACACCAGTAGTTACAAACCTCTTGATAAAAGCTGTTTTCTTAATTTATACAAAGCTGGGTTCCCGTTTCTTTTCCAACTTAATCCATCCGAGCTATCAAACTATTCAGGGGAGTAATCCCGTAAAAAGGTTCTTTATTTATACTGGATTTATACTGGCATGGGAGAACACAGGAGACTATTTAGAGAGTCTTTTCGATATATCCAAATAGCTTCGAAGCATTTTTAAAATATTTGCTTAATCGTGACATTGCATTAGATCCGATGCTGAGATAACAAAACAAGCGATTGTTATTCGATAATCTACGCATCACCACTCAATCAATCGAATCGGCGGAACCGGGGTACAGGAACCAGTAGTCCACTGCCTATATGGACCCGACGAAGGAATAACCTGTCCCTCAAGCAGGTTGCGGCTCGTTAATCTTAATGGTTGCCTGAAGGTAAGACCCCGATGCGGTCACTTCCTGGACGGCCCAATAATCGGTCAGGGGTTTGTTCCGCAGGCGTGAATGCCCCACCTTAAATCATTCCTCTAGCACAGCCGCATTTTCTGCGGCGGTGGCCGGGTCGGGCAATACTCGGCAGGGTCAAGCGACTTCCTACAGCGCGGCTGAAAACGTGTGGCATCATTCGATTTCTTCATTCACAGGGGTCATCATAACGTTGAAAAATGGTTAGGCCTTTGGCATGAACTCGTAGGTGTGATACAATAAACGCTAAACCCCGGATTTGACCGAAGATGGTGATATAGTCTCAATGTCAAGGAGGCAATCGAGATGACTAAATGGCATGACTTTATTGAGCAGGACGGCAGGCCACCAACCTGGCCTTACCCCATCCGCTACGACCAAGAGCAGGAAGTTGATACCGATGTCCTGGTTATCGGTGGGGGTATAGCAGGCTGCTGGGCGGCTATCAGCGCCGCCAGGAGCGGCCTGAAAGTTGCCCTCGTAGAAAAAGGAGACACCATCAGGAGCGGCGCTGGCGGCCCCGGCTGTGACCACTGGTGCAACGCTCCAGCCAACCCCCTCTCTAACGTTGATCCGGATGAATGGGCGGAGCATATGGCCGCCCTCCCTTATTCCAACGGCATCGGCACGCAAATCCAGTGCCGCGAGAACTGGGATACGTTGCTCGAAATGGAACAGATGGGCGGCAAGATACGGGATACCGACAACGAATGGGTGGGCGCCCAGGGGCGGGATGAGAAGACCAAGCTCATGATTTCCCCGCGCTACACCAAGGTACATAGCTATATCCCCGGGCTACAAAAGCCCGTCGTCTTTAAAAGCAATACGGAGCAGAAACTGAACAACGTCGTTATCCGGGTATGGGGCTCGACTTTTAAACCAGCTTTAAAAAAGGAATGCAAGCGCCTCGGTGTAAATATCTATGACCGTGTCATGGTAACTAGCCTGCTTACGGATGGCGGCGTGCAGGGGGCCAGGGTCGTCGGAGCTACCGGCTTCAACAACCGCTCTGGCGAGTTCATGCTCTTCAAATCGAAGGCGGCGGTGCTGGCCGCGGCAGGTGACTGGTCACTGTTCCTTCTGAACACGGAACTCGCCGGCTACAACACTTTCCGCTCCCGAACGGCCACCGGTGACGGCTATGCCATTGCCTGGAAGGCCGGCGCCACCCTGACTAACATGGAACGTACGGGTATCCTGGCGCTGGGCACCGGCTATAAACATACCTGGTACGGCGGCGCCGGGGACGCCAGCTACGAAAACGTCCCTCTCGTCGACGCCAACGGCAAGAAGCTGCCCTGGCCCACCCAGGGATGGGCCGACGCCGGCGCCATGAGGCCGACCCCGGAAGTCATGGAAAAAATCCGCAAGGGCGTGCAGACCGGTAAATACGCCCTACCTTTCTATGGCGATTTCCCCGCCATGCCTGAAATCGAGCGAAGGGTGACCTGGGAAATGATGCTCGGCGAAGAGTCCACCACTAAAAATATAATCGATTCGTACGGTAGGGCCGGCTTCGACCCGGCCAAACACCTGCTTCAGAACTACCAGTTCATCGAGGGCACCAGTCCTTCACAGTGGCGGACGGTCGCTGGCGGAGGCCCCGTCATCTATTGGGACCTGAAGTCTACCCTGGATGGGCTGTACGCGGCCGGGGAGCAGGTATTCTCCCACGGTGACCACAGCTTTGCGGCTGCCACCGGGAGATATGCCGGCCGGAAAGCCGTCGCTTATGCCAAACAGGTAAGCGCGGGCAGGGTCTCTCAAGAACAGGTCGCCAGGGAAAAGGCCCGTATTTATGCCCCGATCCACCGCAGCGACGGCATTGACTGGAAGGAACTGCACGCCGGTATCGCCAGGGCCATGCAATACTTCTGCAGCGAGTACAAGACCGAGTCGCTCCTCAAGATGGGGCTGGACGCCCTCCAAGAAATAGAAGAAGTGTTCGTTCCGCGGCTGTATGCTCTCGACCCGCACAAGCTGATGCGGTCCATCGAAGACCTGAGCCTGCTAACCCACGGCCAAATCATACTCAACGCCTCGCTCGCCCGGCGGGCCAGCAGCCAGGCCCTGAACTTCTTCAGGATTGATTATCCCGAACTCGATCCGCCAGAGTGGGACAAATACATCACCGTTAAGCTGGAGAACGACAAGGTCAAGGCCGGGGAACTGCCTCAGGCCTATTGGGGCAATATGAAAGCCAACTATGAAGCCCATAATAAAGACTATACCGGTGTAAATCAACGGAAGTAAG
The DNA here is from genome assembly GCA_964645025.1 of uncultured Dehalococcoidaceae bacterium. Classification (GTDB taxonomy): domain Bacteria; phylum Chloroflexota; class Dehalococcoidia; order Dehalococcoidales; family RBG-16-60-22; genus Fen-1077. The sequence goes on from CAZXYV010000266.1 coordinate 2,924, forward strand.
GAGATTGCCATGCCTCAGAAACCTGTATATGCTATGCCCAACGTGACCACACCGAGCAGACCGGTGGTTTTTAACCCTAAAGTCTGCAGTGGCTGCAACAACTGCGTTCAGGTGTGCCAGGTGGACGTGTATATACATAATCCAGTAAAAGGTAAGCCGCCAGTCATCCTCCACCCGGACGAGTGCTGGTACTGCGGCTGCTGCGTC
>CAZXYV010000267.1:0-3118 GCA_964645025.1 uncultured Dehalococcoidaceae bacterium
AGAAGAATGGCCAAGAACCATATCGTCGATATGACCAAAGCGCCTGGTGCCAGACAATATCAGATATCAATATCCGAAAAAGGACGCGATTTGTTCGAAAAGATGCCAACAAATTCTATCAGTATGGCATTTTCATCGTTATCTATTGAAGAAAAAAAATTACTCGTGTCATTTCTTCATAAACTTGAAAACAAAGTGCGTAGCATGTTGGGTCTGGATTATCAGCCACCATTCTTAAAATGAATTAATGCAGTTCCTGGCGGCGATTGAGTCCACCTCGTCATCGTCATTCCCGTACTTCGGTGCTGCCGCAAAGGCCTTTCTTATCATCTCATAATTATTATTTGCCTTAAAAACCATTCTGTCATTGCGAGGGAGCCCTTCGGTTACTCTCAGGGCAAACTCCGCGACCGCGGCAATCCCAAATTCCGCCATAACCTTAGTAGGGGATTGCTTCGCTTCGCTCGCAATGACAATAGAGAAAAAAGGGGGGCTAAGGGGTAAGCTCATGGTGAGCCTGTCGAATCATGAGCGGATTTTAAATGTCTTTAACTACAGCTTGAGCAAATCATCCAGCGGCTCTTCCGGAGAAATCGGGCCGACCACCGCCAGACGCATTTGACCGGGTACGAGCAGCTCTCCGGCCAGCTGCCGGAGCTCCGCCGAGGTAATGGCTTCCGCGATGCCGATAACCTCATCTACGGTGAGGATTTCACCGGTGAGAATTTCCTGCCCCCCCAGCCAGCCGGAGACGCTGCGGCTATCTTCCATGCGCAATAAAATCCGGCCTTTGAACAGCTCTTTAGCCTTGGCCAGTTCCGCCTCGGGGGTGAGCTCCGTCAGCCGGGCCAGCTCCACCAGGATAGCTTTGACCGCTACCGGCAGGTTTTTAGCGTCCACTCCCGCTGAGATGGTCATGGCGCCGGTATCGAGAAAATGCTCGGCGTAGCTCTGGATGCTGTAGGCCAGCCCCAGCTTATCGCGGATTTCGGTGAACAGCCGGCTGCTCATGCCTTCACCCAGGATAACGTTGAGCAGGTCGAGTTTAAAGCGGTCGGGATGGACAATGGAAATACCGGGCAGCGCCAGGCAGAGCTGGGTCTGCTCGGTGTCCCGGTTCTCGATGAGCACCCGCCGCATCATTTTGCCCCGGTAAGGCTTATAAGCGGAGCGGGGTCGTTTATTCTGCCACACTGAAACTAATCGACTGACCGCGGCCACCATTTCGTCATGCCGGATATCACCGGCAATCGCCAGCACGGCATTATCCGGCCGGTATTGTCCGGCCATGTATTCGAGCATCGTGTCCCGGTTAATGGCCGCCACCGATTCCTTGCTGCCGGCGATGTCCCTGCCCAGGGGATGCCCTGGCCAGAGCAGTTCATCGATGAGCATGGAAACCCGCTGCGAAGGTGAATCCAGCGACATGTTAATCTCTTCGACGATGACCTGGCGCTCCTTTTCAATCTCCGCGGGGTCGAAGAGAGAGCCGGTGAGTATATCCACCATCACGTCCAGGGCGCCGGTAAAATGCGGCTTTGCCACCTTGCACCAGTAGATAGTCAGCTCTTTATCGGTGCCGGCGTTAAGCATACCCCCCACCCCTTCGATAACCGTGCAGACCTCCACGGATGTAGGACGCTTTTTAGTGCCCTTAAAGCACATATGCTCGATAAAGTGGGAGATACCCGCCTGCTTATCCGTCTCATATCTTGAACCCGTGCCGATAAAGAAACCTATGGCCACCGAGCGGGTATGGGGCATGGATTCGGTAACCAGGCGCAGTCCGTTATCCAGGATAGTCTTGTAATACAAAAATCTACTCCTCCTGGGCCTGACCGAGCTGGTCAGGTTATTTGAACTAAGGCACTTATGAAGCATATTACCATAAAAGCTCTCGATTGAGCTATTTCCCCGGCGACTACCTGACCGGCATCATAAATTGACCGGTATATATGTCTCTGTTATCCTGTTATTGTCATTTATTTCACGGGGTAGCTAAATAAATGGAAGTTGCCGCCAAGACGATTAGAAAACTCACCGGTGTTTCACTGGGAAAAAGCCTAACCATCATCCGGAGCGCTTTCGGGAAAGTAGCTGATGAATTGGGAATCACGATAGAGAACGCGCCGATGTTTCCCGCTTTCATCACCCTGGAAAGGCTCGAAGAGATGAGGACCAGGGGCGCGGTATTTTACGGGATGTTTATCGATGGTGAACAGGTGGGCGTGGTCGCTGTGGAGAAACGGGATACCGGCGATTATTATCTGGAGAGACTGGCAGTGCTGCCGGAATACTGGCACGGCGGGCTGGGCAGAGAACTGGTCAATTTTATTATTGATTATGTTAAAAAAATCGGCGTAAAAAGACTCTACCTCGGCATGGTCAATGAACATAAAGTCCTGAAGGAATGGTATCAGAGCATGGGTTTTGAAGAAATAAATCTGAAAAAGTACGAGCATTTGCCTTTTACCGTGTGTTACATGGCGCTGGATATTTCTTAGAAGGGGAGTAGTAATATGTTTGACTGGGATTGCGTTATCATCGGCGGGGGGCCGGCGGGGCTGACGGCCGGTTTATACCTGGGCCGGGCCAACCGCCGGACGCTATTGCTGGATAAAGATACCGCCGGCGGCTATATCCGGAACATCGAGTTGATTGAGAACTATCCCGGCTTTGCCGGAGGTGTTTCCGGCGCTAAGCTCGCGGCAGAGATGGTGAACCAGGCTGTAAAGTACGGCTTGCAGATAGAAATGGCCGAGGTCACCGGTCTCGAGCTTTTTTCCGGCACGCGCTGGGTGGGCTGCTCGCGCGGCCAGGGCTACACCACCAATGTCGTGATTATCGCCGGCGGCTCGAAAAATAAAAAGCTGGGCGTCCCCGGTGAAGCGGAACTGGCGGGGAAAGGGGTCTTCGAATGTGCCTTCTGCGACGGCGGCCACTACGCCGGTAAGGTGGTGGCGGTATGCGGCGGCGGCGACGCCGGCGTGACCGAGGCGCTTTACATGGCGAAAATCGCCGCTAAAGTAATTTTAATCGAGGCGATGCCAGCTTTGACGGCCACGGCTGTTCTACAGGATAGGATTAAGGCCGACCCGCGGATAGAGGTACGGTGCGG
>CAZXYV010000268.1:0-3099 GCA_964645025.1 uncultured Dehalococcoidaceae bacterium
ACCGCCTGCCCTTCGCTGAGACGGCTCATCTGGGGTACGCTTTCCTTCTCGAAACTGCACCGGGCGCTCCAGATTACCTTCCTGGCACCGGTAAGGATTAAATAGCGTACGTCGATGTGGTCCCTGATAAATACCTTGTTCACGATGCCTTTGATGACCAGGGTCTTGTCTTTTAGCGCTATATTAGCTCCCACATTGTCCGCCCGGAATAGCGCATCTATCTGGTCGATCGTCAACTGGGTCCCGTCCTTTATCGATTCCAGACTGGGCACTGTCACTGGTTCAGGTTGCGGTTCCTCTCTAGGTGGCGCTGGCTGCGCCGGTCGCAGCGTGGGTTGCGGTACCGGCTCCGGTGCTATTTCAGCTTCCGGCCGCGGAGCGGGTTGAGGTGCAGGCTCCGGTTTGGGCAGCATTACAGGTTCCGGCCTGGGTCGTGGTAAAATTTCCTGTCCGGGTTGGGGCGCAGGCCGCGGCTGTGGTTTAGGTGCCGGTTTCGGCTCAGGTGTAATTTCTGCTTCGAGCTTCGGCGGGGTTGTACGCTCAGATTTAGGAGGATAGGCCGGCTTGGGTGGGCGCTTGAGCTTCCACTGCGGCTCCGGCTTTGGCTCCGGTTCCGACTCTGGTTCCGGTTCGTATTCGATATCCGGTTCCGTCTTCGTCTCTTCAGCCTGATAGGAAGGATTCCTCTCTTCCTGAAGCTCTTTATAGGTTTTGTCTATCGGTTTATAGCTTCCGTACAATAACGGATAACCGCACCACTGACAGACCCAGTCTTTCGTCCTTAATGTACGTCGGCCACAGTTTGGACAAGCTGCCATAATAAATCCTTTATTATAGATTACATTTGCCGGGGGTACCTTGTCAATATGACTATCGGTAGGCTTTTATTCACCTGTTCCGGTCTACTTAATAATCCAGTGTTAACTTTTTTGATTATTTCTTGACATATATCCTGATACCAGATATAATAGAAATAGGATTTTCGGAGAAAAGATATGGCCGGTAAAGACTATTATGAACTCCTGGGCGTCAAAAGGGATGCCACCGATAAAGAAATAAAGCAGGCTTACCGCCGCCAGGCGCGCAAGTACCACCCGGACGTTAACCCCGGCAACAAGTCCGCCGAGGCTAAGTTCAAAGAGATAAACGCGGCCTACGAGGTACTGGCCGACAAGGAAAACCGTGCCAAGTACGACAAGTACGGCGATAAGTGGCAGTATGCCGACCAAATTGAAAAAGCCGGGGGAGCCGGGGGGCAACAATCTCAGTATTACGAATATTCGCCGGATGGTGATACCGGTTTTCACTTCGGTGGGGACATCGGCGGTATGGACAGCATCTTCGAAGAGATATTAAAAAGCGGACGCTCCCACGTCTTTTCCCGCCGTGCCCAGCCGAGACGCGGCCAGGACCTAGAAACGCCCGTCGAGGTTACGCTCGAAGAAGCCTACAGCGGCACCAGCCGTACCATCAGCCTCCAGGCTGAAGAGCCCTGCGCCACCTGCAAAGGCACCGGGCGGATTCAGAATGTCCCCTGCTCGGTATGCCGCGGCGCCGGTGTCGTGCCCAACGTCAAGCGGCTCGAGGTGAAAATCCCGGCCGGTGTCAGCACGGGCTCGCGGGTGCGCATTGCCGGCAAAGGACAGCCCGGCTACGGCGGCGCCAGCGGCGACCTTTATCTGGTTATCACGGTGCAACCTCATCCCGTTTTCGAGCGCGAAGGCGATAACCTGCATACGACTATCGCCGTGCCGCTTTCGGTAGCCATGCTGGGTGGTGAAATACAGGTCCCTACCCCGGGAGGAAAGCTGGCCTTGAAAATCCCACCCGAGACACAGAACGGCCGGGTCTTCCGGCTCGCCGGACAGGGCATACCCCACCTGGGTAAAACCACCCGGGGCGACCTCCTGGCGAAGATAAACGTCGTTTTACCTACCGGACTATCGGAAAAAGAAAAGGAGCTTTTCAGGCGGTTGAGCGAAATCCGTCCGGCCTGAAGCTAAGTGGGGGTGAATATGAACAGGGATAATACGGAACCACGCTACGTTATCAGCGTGGCGGCCCGGATGCTGGATACGCAGACCCATACCCTGCGCTACTATGAGAAAGTCGGCATCATCGAGCCGCGCCGCTCGCGCGGTAATGTCCGCCTTTACTCGGATAGGGACATCGCCCTGCTCCAGAGAGTCAAGTCGCTCGTAGATGATATGGGCATTAACCTGCCGGGGGTGGAGGTCATCCTGCGCATGATGGCACACATGAATGAGATGCAGAAAGAACTGGAGCAGGCCCAGCAAGAAATACACAAGCTACGTCAAGGAGAATAGATATGAGACAGGAAAGATTTACGGAACAGGCACAGGAAGCTTTACAGTCGTCCCAGCAGATGGCGGTGCAGTTCAAGCACAGCCAGTGGGACGTGGAACATATCCTGCTGTCCCTGCTCGTACAGCAGCGGGGGCTGGTGGGAGAAATATTCAAGGAACTCGGCGTCAATATTGAGATAACGCGTAACAAGGTGGAAGAGGCCCTGTCCGGGACGCCCAAGGTGGCCTTCCAGACGGGGCAACTCTATGCCACGCCGCGTGTCGCCGGGTTGATGTCCCGCGCCGAAGAAGAGGCTAACCGGCTCAAGGACGAGTTCATCAGCACGGAGCACCTGCTCATCGCCATAGTCAGCGAAGATAAGGGCGATGCCGCCAGCATACTTCATAGTGCCGGCATCACGCAGGAGAAGGTCTACGCCGCCCTCAAGAAGCTCCGCGGCGCGCACCGGGTGACGGATACCCGCGCCGAAAGCAAATACCGCTCCCTCCAGAAGTACGGCCGCGACCTGACCCAGTTCGCCCGTGAGGGCAAGCTCGACCCCGTCATCGGGCGGGACGAAGAAATTAAGCGGGTCATGCAGATACTGACCCGGCGCACCAAGAACAACCCGGTCATCGTCGGGGAGGCGGGCGTCGGCAAGACGGCCATCGCCGAAGGGCTAGCCCAGAAAATCGCCGCCGATGACGTCCCTGACTCCCTGAAGGGGCGCAAGGTCATCGCCCTGGACATGGGGGCGCTGGTCGCCGGCAGCAAGTTCCGCGGCGAGTTCGA
>CAZXYV010000269.1:0-3072 GCA_964645025.1 uncultured Dehalococcoidaceae bacterium
GCTTGCCTGATTTCCAGTTCCTTTCCCCGGGCGATGACGTAACTATCGTAATCGCCGTGATAGAAGATGACGTCGTCTTTTTCAATGGCGATAATTTTTCTGGCCACGTTATTTAAAAAGGCGCGGTCGTGGGAGGTGACCATCACCGCCCCGTGATAGCCTTTAAGATAGTTCTCGAACCAGCGCGTCGTCTCCAGGTCGAGATGGTTGGTGGGCTCGTCGAGGATGAGCAGGTCGGGATTTAAAAAAAGGAGCTTGGCCAGCTCGATGCGCGTGAGCCAGCCGCCGCTGAACTCCGAAAGCGGCCGTATAAAATCAGACTCGGCAAAGCCCAGGCCGGAGAGGATAATCCGGGCTTCGTGCTCGGCATTATAGCCGCCGGAGGACTCGAAGGCGTGCTGGAGCTCGCCCAGCTCGCGGAGTAGCCCGGCGATTTCTTCCGCGTCTTTCTCTTCGGCCAGGTCTTCCTGCAGCGCCTGGATTTTATGCGCCAGGCCGGTGATACTGGCTGAGGACTGGGCTACCTCATCCAGCAGTCTGCGACCGGACTTAGGTTCGATATCCTGCCGCAGATAGCCGATGGTCGTCCCCCGGCGTATGGCGACGCTGCCGGTGTCCGGCGAGATATGGCCGCAGATAATTTCAAACAGCGTGGTTTTCCCGGTGCCGTTCTGGCCGATTACGGCGATGCGGTCTTTCATACCGACGTTGAAGCTGATACCGCTGAACAACGGGCGGGCATGATAAGATTTGGAGATATTGGCAATATTAAGCATTTATTATCACCAACAGTAATTATACAGGGATTAACGTACTTAAGGCGAGCCTGCTGGACTAATTGCCCCGTTTACATCATAATAGGTTAAATTCCAAATGCTAATATTTAAATTTTAAACATTTAGGATTTAGAGCTTAGAGTCTAGAGTTTACCCCGGAGGTGGATATGATTATCGTAACGAGAAAAATCAACGTGGATACCAATGCCGCGCGTGAAGAGCATTACGTCGTCATCGTCAACATCACCCCCAAGATACAGCAGCAGCTGACGGAGACTTACCTTACCAACGGCACCGTGACCGTTTTCCTCCCCGGCACGACGGCCGGCATCACTACGATTGAGTACGAAGAAGGGCTGGTCTCCGATTTCCAGCGGATGTGGGCCAGGGTCGTACCCCGGGACATCGTCTATAAACACAAGTTCATGTGGGAAGAAAACAATGGCTTCTCCCATATCCGCGCCTCTTTAATGGGCCCATCGCTGGTCGTCCCGCTGGTCAATAAAAGGCTGGTGCTCGGTCAGTTCCAGCAGGTAGTACTCGTCGAGTTCGATAACCGGGCCAGGACCAGGCAGGTCATCCTGCAGTTCATGGGCGAATAGGTGTTGATACTAGTACGTTTTTCCCGGGTTAGATTTGACAACACAGGGCATTTCAATTACAATAACCAAATTGATAAAATCTTGATGGAGGAGGGGTGAAACGATGCCCAACGGTCAGGTAGAAGTCATATTCTTTGACGCCTGGGCCTGGCTATTTTTTATCGGCGTCGGGCTGGTGCTGATTATCCTGGAGCTCTTCCTGGGAATCGATACCGGGCTCGACCTGGTGTTCATCGGCACGGCCTTTGTCCTCGGCGGACTGATAACGGTACTGATGCAATCATGGGTCTGGACGGCTATCGTCAGTGGCATAATCTGCGTCCTTTACGTGGTCATCGGCCGCCGCTACATCCATCGCAAGACGACAGTGAACGCAGAGAAAAGCAATATCGACACGATTATCGGCAAGACCGGCATCGCCGAGCAGGACATTGAACCCGATAAAGCCGGCCTGGTCAAGGTGGGCTACGAAAAATGGCATGCCACGTCCGCAGAGAGCATCAAAGCAGGCGAGGAAATAACCGTCACCGGCGTCAGTGGCGTTACTCTAAACGTAAAAAAGATAGAAGGGGGCAATAAATAGCATGAGCGTAGGATTAATCGTCGTCATCGTTATCCTGGTCGTCCTTTTCATCGTCACGCTGGCCAGGTCAATCACCATCATCCACCAGGCGCAAAAGGGGCTGATAGAGCGGTTCGGCCGGTACAAGGAGACCCTGGAGCCGGGACTCCGGTTTATTATCCCGTTTATGGATAAACTGGCGGCCCGGGTGGACATGAGGGAAACGGTACTGGACATCGAGCCGCAAGCGGTCATCACCAAGGACAATGTCGGCGTAACCATAGACGCCGTCGTATATTATTACGTGACGGACGCTAAAGCCGTCAGGTACGAAGTCGCCAACTTCTACGTCGCCGTGAGCAAGCTGGCGCAGACGAACCTGAGAAACCTCGTCGGCAATATGACCCTGGATGAAACCCTGGCTTCGAGAGAACGTATCAATTCCGCCTTGAGGAGCACGCTGGATGAAGCTACCGATAAATGGGGCGTGAAGGTTACCCGGGTGGAGGTTAAAGCCATCGAGCCGCCCCATGACATCACCGATGCCATGAGCAAGCAGATGAAGGCGGAGCGGGAAAAGAGGGCCACCATCCTGGAAGCGGAAGCCTACCGGCAGAAACAAATTTTAGAGGCCGAAGGTGACAAGCAGAACGCCATCCTCGTGGCGGAGGGCGATAGACAGGCGGCCATCCTGCGGGCGGAGGGCGAGGCCAAGGCCATCGAGAATGTGTCCGTGGCAGCAGATAAATACTTCATCGGCAACGCGCAGCTTTTAAAGCAGCTTGAAGTTACCCAGGCATCCCTACAGGACAACTCTAAGCTCGTCGTATCCGACCAGTCCAAACTGGTTAACGTGCTGGGGCTGGGAGAGGCGCTGAGGCCGATGCCGCCGGACATGAAGAAGAAAGCGTAATAAAAAAAGAGAGAAAAAGTTCATAAAAGCTTCCCTTCATCGGCATTGACAACGTGAGTTGGTTGTGATATTATTTAACTTGCGCTCTGGAAGAAGAGCGCATTTTGCACCTTAACAACTGGATAGCGGAAGGAAGGTTCTAAACACAGTTAATTCTTTTTTTATTGGAGAGTTTGATCCCGGCTCAGGATAAACGCTGGCGGTGTGCTTTATGCATGC
>CAZXYV010000270.1:0-3066 GCA_964645025.1 uncultured Dehalococcoidaceae bacterium
ATTGTCTTGCTGTAACCCTCGACCACCTTACGGAAGTGGAACCCCGAGACGGCCAGATTTATCGATAGAGGGAAATGACGCGGACGCTTCAGAAGAGTCGAAATAATGAGCCTCCAGAAATATCTTCTCCCTTTGTTCGTGACACCCAGGACCCAGAGAGATTTAATAAGACCGGTAATATGATAGAATCGTAGCTGTGATATCCCGGCGGTCTTGCGGGGTTTGTATTCTTTCAGTAAGGTAACGACCCGCTCATAGTAACGGCGCGGTGAGTAGATTGTATCCAGAACGTGTTTATACCCCTTGATGAGCGTTTCGTATTTCATCCTGGGAACGAAGTTAATGGAAAAGTCCGTATTATCGCCGGACATGTCCTTAAGCAGGCGATTTTCCTTCTTGAGCCGCTGGTAGAGTTTCGTCCCGTTGGGGGCATTGAGCAAGCCGACCATAGCCGTAACGATACCGGTCTTTTGAATAAAGTTAATCTGTTTCCTGAAGATAGAGGCCGGGTCACTATCAAAGCCGAGGATAAAGCCCCCCTGCACTTCGAAGCCGTGGTTCTGGATTCTCTTCACTGACGCCGCTAAGTCGCGGTTACTGTTTTGCACCTTGTTGCACTCCACCAGGCCGTCTTCATTCGGAGTTTCGATGCCGATAAAGACCCGGTTAAAACCTGCCTCGGCCATCAGCTCCATCAAGTCCTCGTCATCGGCCAGATTAATCGATGCTTCGGTGAAGAACGTGAAAGGGTACTTTTTCCGCCTGGACCATTCAATCATCGCCGGCAGGGTCTCAGCCTTTAATTTCTTTTTGTTGCCGATGAAATTATCATCGACGATGAACAGGCTGCCCCGCCAGCCGCGGCGGTACAATGCCTCCAGTTCATCCACCGTTTGCTGCCTGTCCTTGGTCCGGGGTTGATGGCCGTTAAGCACGATAATATCACAAAAGTCGCAGTCGAAGGGGCAACCCCTCGAGTACTGGAGACTCATCGCCGAGTAGTGCTTCATATTGATAAGCGACCACATTGGAATTGGAGTCTGGCTTATATCAGGTCGCTCATCAGACGAATAGACGTGCTGAGGGCATCCCTTGACCAGGTCGGCTAAAAAGTGCGGCAGGGTTACCTCAGCTTCACCCAGCACGAAGTGGTCTACGCCTTCGAACTCTTCATATCCGGTGGTGAAAAGCGGACCGCCGGCTACAACTTTAATGTTTAGCTCCTTACACCGGGCGATCACTTCCTTGGCCGAGTCTTTCTGCACCACCATGGCGCTGATAAAAACATAATCGGCCCATTGAATATCTTCATCGCTCACGGCGCCTACGTTCATATCTACCAGCTTCTTCTCCCACTCACCGGGGAGCATGGCAGCCACCGTCAGCAGTCCCAGAGGCGGGAAGGAGGCTTTCTTGGACAAGAACTTCAACGCGTGTCTGAAGCTCCAGAAGGTATCCGGGTACCGAGGATAGACAAGAAGTATTTTCATATTACTTCTCCGTTTTTTAATGGTTTATCTGGTAATATTGTCCGCAACGAATGAGTTGCCTGGATAGCCCGTTTTTACAGGCTAATGAGCTTTGTTAATCAGACTTAAGGCTCGAACCGCTTTTCGGTAATCATCTTTCGTGTTAAAACAGACACTGTCTTCGGCATGCTGGGTATCTCTGGGAAAACAATTCATTCCTGACATCTTTCTACCGGACAGCGCTTTGGCCATGGCTTGTTCTACCCATATCTTCCTCGTAGCTACCCAGAAATAGTCCCGGTCTTCTTTGTGGACCCAGGCGAAAACACCCATTTCACCTTGAATATCGGATTTAAATTTGTTCAGGTTATAGGTACGCTCATTCGCCTTAGAGTAATGGCAACCGATGTCCTTGGCAAGTTGCTTGACAAAGTCCTCGTCCTGTTCGCCGAATTCCATGGTCCTTCTTGGCTTTTTGTCAATCATAAATAACCCCTTTCCAGCGTATCCCGGCTGTCCCTGATATGCATGGGCCGGGTACATCCCCAGCCCGTGCACATTTCACTGACGAGAGCAAGATTAGCGACTCGCTCTTACTTTCCGGTAGCAATCGCTGCAATAGACCGGCCTGCCCTGACGGGGTTCGAAGGGTACCGAAGTTGCCTTGCCGCAATCGGAGCATACCGTCGAGAACATTTGACGCCCGGGTGTATAGCCGGAACTGGTATTTCCATAGCTGTTACCGCCGTTACCATAGCGCTCTGATTTCCTTGCCTGGCGGCATTCGGGGCAGCGTTTGGGCTCATTGGTATAGCCTCTCGTTTGGAACTGTTCCTGCTCCCCGGCACTGAAGGTAAAAGAATTACCGCAGTCGGAACATTCGAGGGTCTTGTCCTGAAAACTCATGAAATGACCTCCTCTCTATGTAATTTAGTTAGAGCTCGGGTCATCCAATACTTGATGTAAATCTAAGGGGACTTCAAGAAGATCGTATTAACCTAAACTGGAACTATATATAAATAATACACTAATTATAATTATTTTGCAAATAGGTGTAGCAAAATAGGGTTTATAACCGGTAAATCCGCTGCCTGTTCCAGTTGAGCGAGCAACCTTAAACAATCCGGGCAATGAGGCAACACTCTACCTGGTTTCAAGTGTGAGTTACCGCGCTGAATTGTCCAAGCCACCTACCGGCAGGAAGTAAACTATATCAGGAAGTTTGACAGGTTCAGTTTACCATTGATGTTTACAGTCGTCGCAAACCCACCAGATTCCGGGTACCGCCTTGAGACTGGCACCGCCGGGGCTGGAGGTAATCTTCTGGCTGCCACATTTGGGGCATTTCTCCGGCTTGGTTACTGGCGCTCTGGTATCCCTTACATACTGTTGGTCTTCTTCTCTTTTTTCTTCTCTTTTATCTACCATCCATGGCCTCCCGTATCCCCAACAGTTAACTGCTTATCTTCACGGTGTACCCTTTTCGGCCTGGCTATCCTATCTTTCACGGGTCATCCGTCATATTCAGTTTGTTATTGGGGTCACGTTATCTTTCTTAATTGGAAGCATATTCCTATTTCCTGAGTCTTGTCAAGAA
>CAZXYV010000271.1:0-3065 GCA_964645025.1 uncultured Dehalococcoidaceae bacterium
GGTGAGCCGCACAGGAATCGAACCTGTAACCTGCTGATTAAGAGTCAGCTGCTCTGCCAGTTGAGCTAGCGGCCCGCTGATACAACTATCGTTGGATATTGTATCATTTTAAAAAGCGCCCTGGCAAGCTATTGAAGCTATCGGTAGGCATCGGTAGGCACAAAAACAGACTCCCCCGCCCCAGGGCGGGAGAGCCGTTGACTATCAGGTAATGGCAGAAGATGGCGGTAGCGATAATGGTCTAATTTTGCACGTACTCGGGCAGCTTCACCTTGTGCACCGGTGCAAGCAGATTTCCATCTCCCGTTAAAATATCCCCGTCGTTAATTGCCTCGAATTCCGGATGGGCGAGACGGAACTTCTTCATCATTTCATTATGCTCCCGGAAAGAGCCCATTTCATCCTTCAGACTGTTCTTCTGCTTGTCTTTTTTTGATTTCCGTATCCATAGAATAATCATGTCTGCCTCCTGCGGTCGATATTTTTCAACTTACGGTCAGATAGAAGTCAGGTAAGGTGAGTGTTCTATCGGCACCGATTCCGTAACAATAAAAACAGCCTTGGTCGATGGTGATTTTGTACCTGGCGCCTCCCGCCAGCACGAAGCTGATTGCCCCGTTCTGCATGGTCAGGTAGGTCTCCCGGGGATTTTCCTCTTCACCGGTGGGCACCTTTTCCCAAGCGCCGGTGGCGGTCTGGACATAAGTGCCGATATTAAGAGTCAGGTAACGATAGTCATGGACAAGTTCGTCCGTGTTAGTGATATATAAAGTAAGCGCGGTGTCATCAGGGCTATGGGAGAGGTCGATGAGGAAGATGTCGCCGGGGGTAACGCCGCCGATGGCATTCCCGTAGGCGTTAAACCTCGGCAGGCTGGCCGATTCTGCCGGGACGATATTGACCGGCCCGGTCGCGGCGGCGGCGTCATCGTAGGCGTAGGCTACCGTCCATGGGACGAGCAGTAAAGCCGCCATAAACAGAAAAATCAGTTTTCTTTTCATTTCTTCCGGGCCTCGTTCAACTCCAGGAAACAGATATCGGCGTTCGGACCTTATGGTTCAGTTTCAGCTTAGAGCCGGGATGGGAAACAAAACATAAACAGCGGAGGGGTAGCTGTAAATATTGTGTAAACGTTGTCCGGATAGTAGCCTGTCATCTAGATGGTCGGAATACAGGCAAACAAAAAGGGCTTAGCTTTTTCAGTCTAAGCCCTCAGCAAAGGTTGCTTGTCACGTCTCAAAGAGGTTTCAATTCCTGATGGTTCGGGAGTTATACAGAGGACTGGGCAAGGCGGTCCTCCGCTGGAGGGTCTCCTCGATACGCTTTTTTAAAACATCGGGACCGAATGCATCGGATAGATAGCCTTCCGAGCCCAGGTTGAGACCTCTAACCGTACCGCTATCAGCGCCCCAGGTGCTCAGCATCATCACAGGCGCATGGGTCCACTGACGGAGTTGCAGGCATGTCCCGATGCCGTCAAGGGAGGGCATGATGATATCCAGAATGATAAATTCCGGCTGTTCGGTATCCAGCACCTCTTTGAGATAAACTCCGCTGTGCTGGGTATTGACTACCTCGTATTCACCATCGTTTAGTTCCCGCTGCAGAAAACTCACCAGTACCGGGTCGCGGCTGACGGTAAGGATTTTTGTTTTCGCTATCATGTTAGCCTCCTCGGATTTGTCTCGTTTTTTCTGATATAAGACTAACATCGGGAGGGTAAACGGGGCATAAACGGGCGCACGGTTAAGATAAATATATTGTTAATGACCGGGTGGGGCAGGGCCAGGAAGGCGTTAAAGACGTTAGAAGTGTAAATAAGTTGACATAATAATCGGATAATCTTGTTTAAGAATAGTGATAATAGAAGATTTTATGAAATTGATATAGTACCAGCCTAATTTACCTGATTATCGTAATCAGGAAGGAAATAAGCGGGTTGTTGCCACTCTGGTAGCGGTCTATCCAGATGATATTCGCCGCGGCGAATTTTCCGGATGTCTCCAGGCTTCTCACATAGTCAATCACCCGTTCCGGAACGGTAGTAAAACCGTTGATATTAATCTGGCTGGGAGATATATCTATGGTATTAAAAGTGGAAGCCGGCGGCAGACATTGCGTCAGGAATTTAAGATCGCTCACACTGTCCCTGGGATTTAACATCTTTTTATTTTCCTGTTCAAGCTGCTGCGTGCTGGATATCATGGCATTGATGTTATTCGAGGTTTGCGCGGCCAGACTGGACGCTGCCTGTTTTTGGACGAGTTCCTGTTTGGCTTGCCCCAGCTCGGCTTTGAGCTGTGCTATTTTGACACTCGCCTGGTTTTGAGACAGGTAAGAGGCCGCCAGGGCGCCGATACTGATAACTAAAGCCGCTGAAAGCAATACCTTTTTCAAGGAGACCACGTGTTTCTTAACGCTGGCCCGCTCCTCGATGATATCTTGGAGGTTAATATCACGGACCAGGGCCGGGTCACTGGCGGGATGCCCGTGCGGTAACCCGTCCTGCAGGGCGTCGCCGATGTTTACCGCGAAGGTGGGCAGGGGCGCTTCCGGCGGCATAACTAACGTATCGGCCGGCAGCTCCTGGAGTATTTCCACCGGATACCCGGTCTCTTCCTGTATCAGCTTGAGTGTTTCCGGCTCATTCGAAAGCTCGCCGGTGAGTAAAATAGTCGTGGTTTCCGGAATGGGATTCCTCGGGTGATTATTGTTATAAAAGCCCGTCATCCGGGTAAGTTCACGGATGAGGTGCCCGGTCATGTCCTGCAGGTTAGCCTCGGGGCCTGATGACGGTACGGTATGCATACCGACAGGGATACCCTGCACCACCAGCGTTATGTTTGAATAATCCGGCTCGAAGTCGACGATAATCGCGTTATCCCGGCTGGTCAGAGCGGCCAGGGAAATATGGGGCAGGTACATCAGGTAGGGTCGGATGCCGGCCGCCGCGGCCATCTTGATGAGGGCGTCAACCGGCCGGCGGGTAATACCGGTGACGAGGAACTGCCATTCGTCTTTTTCCGCCGGGTAGGCGCGCCAGGATAAATACATGTCTTCCGGGG
>CAZXYV010000272.1:0-3054 GCA_964645025.1 uncultured Dehalococcoidaceae bacterium
CCCAGCGGTCCGGAACAGTGCATTACCGTGGAGGAAGCCATTAAAACCTATACGATTAACGGCGCCTGGCTCGACCACATGGAGGACATCAAAGGCTCCATCGAAGCGGGTAAACTGGCCGATTTTTGCGTTATCGACAATGATATTCTCAACATTGACCCGCATAAAATCGTGGATTTACGTGTTTTGATGACCATCGCCGGTGGTAACGTTGTCTATGACGCGGGAGAGCTTTGAAAACAAATAGGATCGATTGCCTTAAATTCTCGGGAGAGAAATAAATTACAGCTAAAACGGCGGATTGTTAGAGAATCTTACCAGATTAGCCAGTTTTATCCGGCTATCGAGTCCGGTCTTTCCAAAAATATTTTTAAGATGATTTTGAACGGTAAACGGGCTGATATTCAGCTTTTCCGCGATTTGTTTATTGGTTAACCCCAGAGCGGCATATTGGGAGATACTCTCTTCTCTTTTACTTAATTTATGTTCTGTTTTAAAACTATCTTCAGAAGCATTTCCGTACCTTTTTAATTCATTTAAGAAAATAATGAATCTCGGCATTTTCAATTCTGAAGAAGGTGAGCATAACGGGAAATATTGTACGAAATATCTCCCTTGATTTTCCGTGCTTATTATCTTGTTGGCAACACTATTGATGGAAGTAGCGTGTTCCTGGGTTTTTGTCAGGTTCAGACAATCTTGCAGGATTATCCCGGGAAGGGCAAGACCAGTGCTCTCCCAGTCAATCTTTTCATTCACATTATTCATCCTTAAACAAAAAAGCCTAGCTTTAAAGTTTAAATATAATGGTCTAAATTGAGCGTTCAAAAGGATAATACCATCGGTATGAGATTCCATCCACTCTTCTAAAAGCATTAGTTCTTCGTTTAACTTAATCATTTTGTTGGCTGTCTTAAAAATACTAATAAGATGTGGTGCTAGTAGAGAAGCCTTTTGAGTATCTTTTACATTAAAGCTGGTATGGTCTCTAAAGCGCTGGAGGGATATCGCTCCCAGAATATCATCTTTTGAATAAAGACGAATGATTAATTCTCCTAAAAGGTTCTGCGGGCGGAGAAAAGAATTATAATATTCAAGTTTGACCATCTGTGAGTAAGGAATTACGTCGTCAGTTTTAAAGACTAGATTATCAGGCTCATGACAAAACTGTTTATCATAAAGAGGATCATAGCGCCAGAAATAATTTGCGTATTGATTCAGGTAGGATCGATCCGGACATAGCGCGTAAGAATTCGATAGGTCAACCCCGTTATTATTTGCCGATAGGTAGACCGCCTGGTCGGCTTCAAAGGATTTGAGTATCGCAAAAAGTATGTCTTCAATTTTCCCGCCATTCTTCAGGCATAAGACACAACGGTTGATTAATTTGAGGGTGTCATCGTAATCATTGTAATCGAGCGTATACATGACTTTAAAAACCAATCACGGGCTTGCTTAAGTTGTTTTGTACAAGGTGCGAATAATTATATTACCATTGATTCATAAGATGTCAAGGGGGTAGTCTGAATTATAAACTGCTGACTGCTTGTAAGTAACGATCTAGTATTTTGTTAAGCTGACCCCTCTCCCACTTTGTAGCGAAAAGTTACTTTCAGAGGCAGGTTCGTATTCTTGGATACTCCAAGAAAGTGGTTTCCGAGTCTTGTCAGCAAGCCAAGGTAGGCGTATAATCTGAGCCACATGCCATATTATAAGCATAGGAGGGGGGCTATGGATAGCACAAAGGACTGCATTGGAATCATCATTTCGGCTCCAAGCTTGGACCAGCCAACGCTCGCTCAGGCTGAGCTGGCTAGGGAACTAACTGAGGCAAAGGTTGCAGCAGCTCAGGATATCGTAAGTGGAGGTCGGTATAAAGATGCCCAACAAATGCTGACCGACGGTATGCGTATTCTGTTTCATCAAGGAGGAGCACCATCAAAATGGGAAGGGAGAATTCCCAATGTGGGACGTATCATCGCGGCTGGATATCTAACAGGCATAGCGCCTTTGGACAACATCAATCCCGCTCCAGATGCACATTTGCTGATAATAACTAGACGCATTTTCCCTAACAAAGACTTGCAAGGGTTTCTTTATTTTTCAGATTTACGGCGCATACTGAGTCCCATTTTAACCAAATCCCCTCTAGCTCTAGGCAGGTGGCCTAAACCCCAAGAAAACTATGTCACAGTGTGCCCTGGTGAATCTCATTATAAGGAGTTACTAAGAATGTGGCAGAGCGCATTCCGTAAGGAAATTCAAATCTAGTAGCTGTCTTGCCAATTCTACGGCGCCAAAGGAGTCACCTATTGATTTCTGTGATTGCGGCACTTCCTGGGTTGCGGCTGTTGTCATTGTATTAAAGGAATAGGGCTGGTAACAAAAGGGCGGATTGTTGAATCTGTAACCCAAAGCTTGTGTTGGTAACGAATTCGCCAGTCTCACAGAAGGAATGCCATAACCATCCATAGGCGATAATTTCTGAAACGAGAAGGTGCAGCAGTGGTGCAGAGTCCTCTGCTCGTGGTATGATGCTTGCAACGAAGACAAAGTATGGAAACACATGATCCCGTCGGTAATATTGAGGCAACACCTTTTACAAGCCATTCAGCAGGCCAGTTGTCAGGGGATTCCGCCCGGAAGAAGCTCCCGCGATTACTGTCTGGTGTATGATTCCAGCCACTATCCCCCAAAGTACATCATAGCCCTGGCGCACGAGGCTGCGGTAGGTCATTTGTTGCCATCCGATGAGTTCTCTGGAGGAAAGGAGGCCAACAATTTCCTGCAATCCAGAGGATTCAAAGTAGTCCAGTGCGGCTGTGGGGGAGTCAGGGTTCCAATGAAACATGTAACTCACAACTCGGCCATATCCAACTTCGGAACAGGAGCTCGTCAGTTACACACTCATTCGCACCGTTGTGGTGAGTGTAAGAACAGAGTTCGACAACTGCTACGGCACGTCTACGGCGAATGCCGGCAAGATTATCGGTTTCCGTGGCCAGCTCACCTTTCAGCTTACCGTGATACGCCCGTCTTCAGCACCCTACAGAC
>CAZXYV010000273.1:0-3048 GCA_964645025.1 uncultured Dehalococcoidaceae bacterium
GCCGCGCCCTCCTTCACCCCGGGGATGAGCTTATCATCATCGACGGGAATTCGACCGACCAGACTAACCAGGTCGTTAATGAATTCGCCGGTATCGTGAATGTCTTCATCTCCGAGCCGGATTTAAGCGGCGCCCACGCCCTGAATAAAGGGATACTTATCGCCCGGGGCAGGTACATCAAACAGCTCCCTGACGATGATACCATCTACCCGGAAGGTATGGAGCAGGCAATCCAGGTGCTGGAAGAGCACCCGGAAGTAGATATTTTATATTGTGGGGGGACAAGACAGGTAGGTGAACACTTTACCACTATTTGTTTTCCTCCAGGCATAAACTATGGTAAAAGCACGGAGGATGTCTTCAGGTATGGGGCAACCGGCATCGGATTTATCTACCGGCGGGGTGCCTTTAGCAAAATCGGGCTGCTTCATCCTACCGACTTGGCTGCGGATAATGAGATTATTCTCCGTGCCATTAGTTATGGGGCTAACGTTAAGTTCTGCCGGATAAACCTGTTCTATCATCCCATAATCAACCTCAGTGTCACCACGAGCCATCGGCGCAGATGGCAGAAGGACCACAACAGACTGATTAAAGAGTATTGTTCGTTCAGACTTTATTGTTGGTATCGCTGGATTCGCCCCTTGAAAGTGTATATAAACCGTTGGTGGAAACGCCGATGTCTCCCGTGGCTGTTAAACCTTCCCGGAGTACATCGCATGGCCAGGGCTCTTCGTGATATTGTATTAATAGTCCTGCGCAGGAAACGGACTGATACCGCCGTTCAACCAATACCGGAGCAGATTTCACGTACATGGGATGGAGGTTTCAGCTAACAGTTGACAGCAATAAAAGGTACATTTATTGTTTTAACGTTGAGGCGGAAAAGCAATTACTGATATAAGGACACTGCTTTATGTTGCGTAAAACGATACTGGATTCTTTCAAGCAAAGAAATGTTTTAATTACCGGCGGCACCGGCCTCATCGGGAGACAGGTGGTCGATATCCTGTGTAGCGCCGGGGCCAGGGTGAAGGTTGTGTCCCTGGATAAAATCACCGTAGATAAGCGGGCGGAGCATGTCTATGGCGACCTGACCAGCTTCGAATTCTGCAAAAATAGCAGTAAAGATATGGACTTTGTCTTTCACATTGCGGGGATAAAGGGCTCGGTTGAGGTCACCAAAGCCAAGCCGGCCAGCTTCTTCGTGCCCCTGCTGATGATGAACACCAATATGCTGGAGGCATGCCGGGTTAACAAGGTGCGGAAAGTGGTCTACACCAGCTCCATCGGCGCCTATGCCAGCGCCGAGGTCTTTAAAGAGAGCGAGAACCTTGAAGGGCCGCCCATGGATATGTTCCCCGGCTGGGCCAAGCGTATGGCCGAGATGCAGGTACAGGCCTACCAAATCCAGTACGGGCTGGACAACTTCGCTGTGGTCAGGCCCTGCAATGTCTACGGCCCGGGGGATAATTTCGATCCGAATAACGCTATGGTAATTCCGACCTTGATGTACCGGATATACCATAAAGAAGACCCCGTGGTTGTCTGGGGTGACGGCAGCGCCATCCGGGACTTCGCTTATAGCCGGGACGTGGCGGAAGGCGTAATCCTGGCCCTCTACTACGGAACGAAAGGCAGTTTCGTTAATCTGGGCAGCGGCAAGGGCTACTCCGTCAAAGAGCTGGTAGAGACACTGAGCAGCTTTATTAATTTTAATTATAAATTCGATACCACCAGGTCTTCAGGATTCCCCAGGAGGGTCATGGACATTTCTCTGGCCCGTAAAATAATCCATTATAACCCGACGACATCTCTGCGGGACGGGTTAAAGGAGACCTGGGACTGGTACCTGAAAAACCAGGATGAATACCTCAAGAAGGTAAACTATTTTAAGGATTAAGAGCATGGAAGTATCTAAAACTAAACTTGACGGCGTGTTATTAATAAAGCCGCCGACCATCTTTAATGATTTCCGCGGCTCTTACGTGGAAACCTATAATGAAAAGCTTTACACGGAGGCGGGAATAAACATCAAGTTCGTGCAGGATGATATTTCCGTGTCCAGGAAAAATGTCCTCCGCGGCCTCCACGGCGATGGTGAGACCTGGAAACTCGTCTCCTGCCTCTACGGGCAATTCTACCTGGTGGTGGTCAACTGGGACGAGGTTTCCCCGCAACATGGCCAGTGGGAATCGTTCACCCTTTCCGATAAGAACCGGTTGCAGGTGCTGATTCCACCCAAATTCGGCAACGGCCACCTCGTCCAGAGTAACCTGGCCATTTTCCACTATAAGCAGAATACTTACTACAACCGCGCCGGTCAGTTCACTATAATGTGGAATGACCCCAGGCTCAATATCCAGTGGCCCATAAAACACCCGATACTATCAAAAAGAGATGAGGGCAAAAATGATGTTTAAAAATGCCAGAGTCCTGGTGGCCGGCGGGGCGGGCTTCGTCGGTGTGAATCTTATAAATAGACTTTTATCGCTCGGGGCGAAGGTCAGGGCGACGTTACACCGCAAAGAGCCGGTTATCATGGATAAGCGAATAGAATACGTAAAATGTGATTTAACCAGGATGGAGGACTGCCAGAAAGTGGTTAGCGGCATGGACTATGTTTTCCTGTGCGCGGCCAACACCTCCGGCGCCGCGGTCATCGCCTCTACGCCGCTGGTGCACGTCACTCCCAATGTCGTGATGAACTCGCAAATGCTGGAAGCCGCTTACTTTGCCAGGGTGAAAAAATTCGTCTGGCTGAGCAGCAACGCCGCTTATCCACCATCGGGCGACCGGCCGGTAAAAGAAGAGGAACTGTTTGACGGAGACCCGTATGAAACCTATTTCGGCGTCGCCTGGATGAAGAGGTATACGGAAATCCTGTGCCGGATGTATTCCGAGAAATTGAAAAATCCCATGTGCACGGTGGTCCTCCGGCCGTCGAATATCTACGGGCCTTATGACGATTACGATTTCGAGACCTCTCATGTCATGGCGGCTTTAATCCGGAGAGTTGTCGAAAGGCATGACCCCTTCGAAGTCTGG
>CAZXYV010000274.1:0-3044 GCA_964645025.1 uncultured Dehalococcoidaceae bacterium
ATCAATAAAACTTAATAAATTGCTCTTGACAACTATTAGGATATCTTTTTTGTTACCTGACCATGGAAATTCCATTCTACATAAACTCACGGTAAAAAACATATCTTACCCGGACAGGCTGCTAGTCTTTTGCCAACACCACTTCTCTCTCAATTGTTGTGATTACATTCTCGCAGTTGAGCAGGCTATAGGCTTTATTTTGAAGCACGTCCTGCAGCATCTGCTTTCCAGGATGAGGTCGGCCACCAGTTGTTTCAGCTTGCGGTTCTCCTCCTCTTGGACCCTGAGCTTTTCTTACATCAGCCACACCCATGCCAACGTACTTCTCTTTCCAGCGGTAGAAAGTCTGCTCGACGATACCCATCTTTCGGCATACCTCGACGACGAGCGTCCCCGATTCAGCCTGCCTCAACGCGAATACGATCTGTTCCGAGGTGAAGTGCGATCTTTTCATGAAGCCAATACTCCCTTCCGAAGTATTTTAGCATCCTGAAAAAATCTCCTCACTATTGGCCCTGTTTCCGGGGAAGGGATCATACAGTTTTTGGGTGAGGGTCAGATGCTTGTAACTCTAACTCTATAAGTGGTATCCTACTTGGAGGCTGGCTATACGAACTGGTGAGACCTCGGGAGCACGTACCGCTTGCATCGGCAGCATAAGAATAACGACTGGACCCACTTGTAAATAATGCATGAACAAGGCATTGTTGAATCTCTTTTAGCCCTGGCGCTCGAAAACGCTGAGAAAGCAAAAGCTAGCAAGATTCTCAGGATTTATCTTGTTGTTGGCGAACTATCTGGTGTATTTGATGAGGCTGTGGATTTCTATTTCGGCTTCCTTAGTAGAGATACCATCGCTGCAGAGGCCAGTCTTTTCTTTACGATCACTCCAGCCCAACTACGCTGCCGGAACTGTAACACGATTTTTTCCCCCGAAAAACTTGATTTACACTGTCCTAAATGTAAAGAACAGCAGGTAGAAATAATATCTGGACGTGAACTATATATTGATAGCATGGAGGTGGAATAAATGAGCGTTAAAACACTGACCATTAAAGCGGACATCCTGGGCGCTAACGAGGAAAAAGCAAAGACAAACCAGGAATTATTAGATAAGCACCACATTCTTATGATTAATATCATGTCTTCACCTGGGTCAGGCAAGACCTGTCTTATTATACAAACCATTAACAGGTTTAAGGAGAAAATCCGTATTGCTGTTATTGAGGGTGATATTGCCTCGTCAATCGATGCCGATAAGGTAAGCAAGCAGGCTATCCCGGTGATTCAAATAAATACCGCCGGTGCCTGCCACCTTGATGCCAATATGATTAAGAAGGCGCTGGATAATTTCGCTCTTGAGCAGATTGACCTGGTCTTTATCGAAAATGTAGGTAATCTTATCTGCACGGCTGAATTTGCCCTTGGTGCTCATAAAAAAATAATGCTCTTGAGCGTTCCTGAAGGCGATGACAAACCCTATAAGTACCCCTTAATGTTTACGGAAGCTGATGTGGTACTGGTAAACAAAATAGATGTCCTGCCGTACTTTGATTTTAATGTTAGTGCATTCTCTAAAGCAGTTAGCGATTTAAATCCTTCTGCTAGAATATTCCCAGTCTCCGCTAAGACCGGCGAAGGTCTGGAACCGTGGTTCTCTTGGCTTGAGGATGCGATAAAACAGAAAACAAGCACAGGTTAGAGTTACTTTATGTTACTAAATTCACACCAACGTCAGTCGACTTACTTTGCCGATTGGTTCAATCATTCAAAAAAGTATTCTTCATCATAAATCACCTAGGTCATCATTATTATTTGCAGGCAGAGTTATTTAAGGTATTAGAAATGCAACCCAGGTAGGCTCTAATTTCGTGTGTATATAACAATGAGACCGTAGTTTTTGACTTCTACGGAGGAGTATAGTAATGTAACATAAAAATAAGTAACAGTCTGCCCAGTGTCAGGCAGTACTCCAGAAGACTGGTAAAAAGGAGACGCGTCATGAGCGAAAATGATGTTTACAGTGAATTAGCAAAGAAGTTGGGTGCCCCGGTTTCCGGGCGTTTCCTCAAGATACTCAACAAAATGCTTACCCCAGAAGAAGCTAATATTTGCCTGGGGCTGTTTGCGCCAGCCACTTGCCCGGAGCTAGCCGGCAGGCTACAAATCGATGAAGAAAGCCTTTCTGAAAAGCTTGGGGTCCTGATAGACAAAGGGGTGCTTACCAGGGGAAAGACACAGTATGCCTTTCACACGACCCTCTTAGGGTTCCATCATGATCTGGCGGATGTAGGACCACACACAGGACCGCACGCTCTTTCTCAGGAGGTCAAGGACCTGTGGGCAGACTTTTTTTATAATGAGTGGTCAGACATCTGGGTAAATAAGGCTGACGACAGGAAGAAAGCCGGAGGAAACGGCATCATGATAACGCCGGCTATCGGCGCTCTGGAACTTAGCCCGAACATCAGCCCGGAGCAACTCCTGCCGCAGGAGAACTGGAAAATGCGGATACAAATTGCCAAAAGGAGAATCGTCGCTCCTTGCGGTTGCCGGGTGCTCTGGGGAAAATGCGAACACCAGCTCATGACCTGTTTTGCCTCTTTTGATAATACCCGGGGGGAATATTACCTCAATCAGCCAGGCCGTTTGCTCAAAGAAGTGTCTCTGGAAGAAACCATGGAGATTGTGCGCGCGAACGAGGAAGCCGGGCTTGTCCACTGGGGAGTCTGCTATTGCTGCCCGGACGCCTGTGAAATGCTCTATTCTTATACCAAAGCGAATAGGTTTGATTTGGTGGAGCCCAACCGGTTTCTGGCCGTGGTGAATGAAGAGCTCTGTAACGGTTGTCAGACCTGTGTTGAAAGATGCCCTTTCAATGCCATAGAGATGCGGAAGACACCAAACTCCAAGAAGCTCAAGTCGCACATCATTGACGAGAACTGTAAGGGGTGTGGCGTCTGCATTGTCGGGTGTAAGCAGAAAGCGTTAAGATATGAAATAGTGAGGTCTCCCGAGTATTTCACCGCTCGACAATATCGGCC
>CAZXYV010000275.1:0-3044 GCA_964645025.1 uncultured Dehalococcoidaceae bacterium
TAATGCCGCCTGATTATGCCAAAGTGTTCGGTTTAAAAAGTGTCCCATTTCGCTGATTGACAACATATACGTCGATTGTTATCTTTGAGAGGCATTTCAGTCAGAACTATTTCTTTATCAATTTTGCCTTTCAGGATCTTATCTACGGCTGGTGAATACTAACGGTCACACCACGACTGGCGATTATTTTGTCCCCCACTCTCGCATCGATGACTATCCAATATATTCCTACCGGCAGTTCTACCGACGTATCAGCCTGCAGAATGAGATGGTACTCCCGGTTTGGTTCCACAGACAACGTCGATGGGTCCATCCAGACGCACAGGCTGGCAGGCATGGGCAGTTCAAAATCACTGTCCTCGCCATCTACTCGCCGGATGGTAAAGGTGATATTCCCGGAAGTCGACCACCCTGTCGCGAGCTTTACGTCCAGCGCGCCTGAGAGGCCGGCTGAGTGTACGCCGAACCCGACCCACACCGCCGTAGCGTTTGGGGTGCTGGCCTGCCAGCTTGGCAAGAAAGTCCGTTTCTATACCGCCACCGGCCTGGCTAACGAGCTCCTGGAGGCCCAGGACCAGCATGCCCTGGGGAAACGTCTGACCCAGCTAGCCCGGATGGACCTGCTTATCGTGGATGAAGTGGGCTTCGTGCCTTTTACCCCGGAGGGCGCCCGGCTGCTCTTCCAGGCCTTCTCCGAGCGGTATCTGAAGGGGAGCCTCCTCATCACCTCGAACCTGGAATTCAGCCACTGGCTGGAGGTCTTCGGGGATGAAAGGCTAACGGGAGCCCTGCTCGACCGCCTCACCCATCACTGCCATGTCCTGGAATTCAACGGGGACAGCTACCGCTTCAAGGAAAGCTTACGAGAGCGGGAAGGAGTGCGGTGATTTATCTTAGCCTCTTCAGGGCACGGTCAATCGCTTTAACATCAAAGGCCTCCGGGTCAAACCGGCCGCCCACCCACTCCAGAAGCATATCGTGGTCTTCGTGGTTGGGGTCGGCCAGCGCTTCCAGCAGGTGGTAATATCCCCCAACGCCGCCGCAGTCTTCCGGCGGGCAGGCCCTGGCACCGGCGGCGCAGGCGATCTTTTCCTCTGCCTCGCCTTCCACCTTCCTCAGTAAAGTGATATCATGCCTCCAGCTATCGCCCAGGTCATATTCGTACAGGAAGGATTCCCTTCCCCCGGTGAATACCTGGTCCAGCTTCACCCCGCAATAGTCCTTGACGTCGAAGTCCCACTCGAAATCGCCTTCGCCCCACGGCTTGCCATCGATCTCGAACAGGTGAAGATGGGAATTGGTCCACCCCATGGCCTTTTGCAGTATCTTATGAAGCCTGGGTAAACTCGTTTGAGGCCGTACCCGGAGTACCCGCCAGATTGGCGGTTTGATGTCCCGCAATTGGACCTTGATCTCGTACAGCAACATGGCACCCTCGATTTTTTCCTGATTCGATGCCATTTTACAATATTCGCTGAATCAAGGAAAATACGGGTGCATTTTCAACCGTCACAGTGGGTGCATTTTCACTTGATATTTACACTGAAGTGTGATCTTTTCATGAAGCCAATACTCCTTCCAACGTTTTTTAGCATTCCGAAAAAATCTCCTCAGTTTTGGCCCGGTTTTTGGGGAGCAGATCATGGGGGCAAGTCAACTGGATTTAGCCAAAAAGGATAAAAGGATGCCTCATCTGAGTTGTACTGTAGACGCGGCATCCAAAAGGAAGGAGAGGCTAGTCGATTTTTTTCGATATCGGTATTATGAACTAACTCGTTTTACCTTTAATCTTGTATATTCAATTAATGTAGCTTATTTAGATAGACATTAAGAGCGCCCGGCTCACATACTTTTCATTTAATTAGCCAGGAGTTTAGAAAGTTGAAGTATCTATCAACTTCCACGCCTTAAACCAACCAGAATATTTTCACGTCTGGCCGCAGTATATCTTCAACTTCCCTTAATTAGAACCTGGGAAAGCTTCTACCTAGGAGGCAAATCACCTTTGCATGAAGGTACCAATAAGCAGGTTTACAGTTAATTTCGAAGTAGTATACGTACTTTTGTGACGAAGGCGAAATTAAAAATCTCACTCGAAGCTTCCTTTCCTACCTTCATTGAAGCATAACCAAATTTTTTAACCCCATCGTGAATACCAGTGCTTATTATAAACCGGAAAATGGCAGTCCTGGCTCGAGCAAAATCCACACGACATAGGGCGTGCTTGAGGCAGCCTGGCGCCTTTGCATTCTTCTATGATATCAATCATCTTGGTAACCTGCTCTTTTTCTCCCTCTATAGCCAAAATGACGGCTCCCTCGGCTCCACCAAGTCCCCCTGCCGCAATGGGAACTGCTTTAGCGCCGCTTAATATCTCAACAGCCTGTATCTCCGTTACTGTCTTGCCGCCTTTAACAGGAAATAGTCCACAAGTCATACCCATGGCGTATTCGAACTCCTGTTTACGGGCGGTGGCTTTAGCTGCCTCGAGGATACTGACAGGTATGAGTTTTTCCAGACCCACCGCGCAAATGACATTAAATCCTTTTCGTGCCTGAGCACCCATTACCCGCGCAATAGTCCCACCGCCATCATCATGCCCGAACAACACGCCTGCATTGAATGAGGTGTCCACCGCATTGCAGCCCTTGACATAGACGTCGTCAGGCTGTATTTCCTCAAGGATCTTACCCAGCGGTATGCCGGAAGTCATTTTGTGGTCTTTAATCACCCATTTAAATGGAAACCAGTCAGCATTAAATTTCTTCGGCGGAGTACTGACAGGTGGAGCCGGGGTAAATTTCCGCGCCGCACTTCCCTCCATGCACAAGCCCTGCGGAAATACTGCACCATGTACCCAATGGGGCGTCCTGGGGATATCTCCGGTAAGTTCCTTAACCAGGAAATAGGAAGTGCTGCTGGCATGTATAACTATCATTCCCTCAGCCGCAGCCTTTTTTACTACATCCATTCTGGCAATTGCCTTGGCTATTAAACACTTTGATTCCGCTGGGACAAGAACGACTTGTGCTCTCATTGATATT
>CAZXYV010000276.1:0-3003 GCA_964645025.1 uncultured Dehalococcoidaceae bacterium
CAGACGGAAGAAGTTCTACGCCAAGCTCTGGAAAAGGCGCTGGGGCGGGGTTCTTTGCTACGCCTGGCGCTGGATAAAGACGGAATTGCTGACGATATCTATTTCCTGAATGACGAGTCGGGGCGGCAGGCGGCGGCGAAAATAGACAGCGGCGAGCTCAAGTCGGGCGGCCTGAAAACAGGACGGAAGACGGATATCCCCGCCGCAGAACTGCCGGATATTTTCACCCTTTACGAGCAGAACATCGGCATGCTGACGCCCATGGTGGCCGATGAGCTGCGTGAAGCCGAAAAGCTGTACCCGCCGGACTGGCTGCGGGACGCTATCAGGGAGGCAGCTTTACATAATAAGAGAAACATCAAATACATCAGCAAGATTCTGGAAAGCTGGTCGGTAGAAGGCCGGAGCGATGGAACATATCAGCGAGATACTAAAAAGACAGGGCCGGACAAGTACTTCAAAGGAAAGTACGGACACATGGTCCAGCGCTGACGCAGAGACGGAGAATGGTACGGAATGTCCCGTCTGTAAAGGCGCCCGTTTCGTCCATCCCCGTTTGCCTTCGGGGAAGCCGGACTACAGCCAAGTCGTGCCGTGCCGCTGCGTGAAAACCGAGCAGGATAGCGAGCGTCAGTCCCGCCTGAAGCAGTACAGCCACCTGGGCTCGCTGGCCCGCTTCACCTTCGATAATCTGATGCCCGAAGGGAGAAGCAGCCATAAGCGAAGCCAGGAACAGTTTGGCCACGCTTACCAGGCCGCCCGCGCTTTTGCCGCCGCGCCGAAGGGATGGCTGGTACTTAGCGGTCCCAGCGGTAGCGGCAAGACCCATCTGGCGGCAGCTATTGTGAACGAGCGCATCAGCCAGGGCCAGCCGGCTTTCTATATCACTGCCCCTGACCTCCTCGACCGCATCCGCGCCTCTTTCAACCCGGATAGCCAGGTGCCTTATGACGAGTTCTTCGATCAGGTACGGAATGCCCCGCTGCTCGCGCTGGACGATTTAGGCGTACAGTCAGGGACGGCCTGGGCCAAAGAGAAGCTTGACCAGCTGCTGACCTCGCGCTTTAATAACGAGCTACCGACGGTCATCGTCACCAATACACCGGTGGAGCAGATGGATGACCGGCTACGCACCCGCCTGACCGACCCTCGTCTCTCCCAGGTCTTCATCCTCGAAGAAGAGTCCCCGACATCGGCCTATGCCTGGACCCCGGAGTTCGAGCTCCAGAAGAACATGACCTTTATCAATTATAAACGCCGCAATGATTTATCTATAGAACAGCAGGACAACATGGATGCGGCCTATCGCCTCGCCTTCGATTTTGCCAAGAACCCTGAAGGCTGGCTGGTCTTCATGGGCGAGACCGGCTGCGGCAAGACGCATTTAGCGGCGGCCATTGTCAATTTCCGCTACGAAATAGGTAAACCGGCCCTCTTTGTGGTTGTCCCGGACTTCCTCGACCATCTCCGCTCCGCTTTCAGCCCGGAAAGCAAGGTCTCTTATGACCAGGTCTTTGAAAGTGTCAAAACCGCCCCCCTCCTCGTGCTGGATGATTTCGGCGAGCAGTCCACCAACCCGTGGGTGAAAGAGAAGCTTTTTCAGCTTATCAACTACCGCTATAACAGCCGACTGCCCACCGTCATCACGACGCGTCTTTCCCTCGATGAGATTATGGCGGAAGTGGACGGCTCGATAAGCTCCCGCCTGGTCGACCGTAAAGTCAGTGTCACCTTTGCGATTATCGCGCCTGATTTCCGCACCGACCGAAAGGGCGGCCAGAAGCGGGCGGCTCCCCGTGGTAAGACATATCGTTCCCGCTAGGCAATATCGGCTTTCTTATTTCCGTCTTTTAACGCCAGCGCGCCGGTGGGACAGGCCGCCACACATCGGCTGCATTCCAGGCACCTTGAGGCGCCGATGGGCTCATCTTCAAAGGTAGAAATTCGCCTCTCGAAGCCGCGGTGGGCAAAACCGAGCACCCCGTTTTTAACGTGTTTCCGGCACACCCACACACAGCGCCCGCAGAGGACGCATTTATTAGGGTCGTAGTTAAAGAGGGGATTGCTTTCATCTACCGGCAGCCCCCGCAGCAGCTGACGGAAACGCTTCGGTTTCAGAGAGCATTTGAGGACGCGGGCTATTTTCTGGAGTTCACAATTGCCGTTAGCCGGACAGTGGGCGCAGTCCAATGCGTGCGAGGCCATGAGTAGCTCGAAGCCGGTACGCGCTAAATTTAAAGCCTTTACGCCGGTTGTATTAACGACCATCCCTTCCGTGACAGGCTCGGTGCAGGCCGTGACAGGGCTTTGCCTCCCTTCAATTTCTACCCAGCAGAGACGGCAGGCGGCCTCCGGTTCAGGTTTGTCCCGCATGGCGCACAGGTTGGGTATATAGATACCGTTATCCAGCGCGGCCCATAGCAGCTTTTTTCCGGCGGGGGCGTTTATCTTTTTACCGTTGATAGTAAGCGCTACAGTCTTCATTTGGCAGGCACCTCGCTCGGTGGTGTCAGCTTCACGATGGCGTTATATTGCACCGGGCAGGCCTTGAGGCAGGTGCCGCACTTGACGCACTTCTCCTGGTCGATGACCTTGATACGCTTCTTATTCGGGCTGATGGCCTCCACGGTGCAACTGCCCACGCAGGCATCGCAACTACGCTCGCACTTATCGGGGAGGATGTAGTAGGCGATAAGGTGCTGGCACATCAATGCCGGGCATTTCCCCAGCCGGATATGGTCTTCGTATTCTTTCCGGAAATAGCGCATGGTGGTGAGAATCGGGTTGGGCGCCGTCCGGCCGAGGGCACACAGCGAGCCGGTCTTGACTTCCCCGGCCAGGCGTTCCAGGTTATCGAGGTCTTCCATCTTGCCCTGGCCGAAGGTGAACTCGGTCAGAGTTTCCAGCATCTGCTTCGTTCCCAGGCGACAGAAAGTGCACTTGCCGCAGGACTCACGCTGGGTGAACTCCAGGAAGTAGCGGGCCATCTCTACCATGCAGTCG
>CAZXYV010000277.1:0-2994 GCA_964645025.1 uncultured Dehalococcoidaceae bacterium
TATGTCGATCCTGACCACCCTCCCGCCGTGATGCCAACAGCATAAAGGCCAGGAATCGGGGTGTTGTCCTGCTTTAAAACCTCCATGCGATGGTTGATTTTAATACCGCCAATCGTTACCAGAAAACCGGGATAGCAACGGCAGGCGTAAAAAGGCGGGGTCTTTATAGCCTCCAAGAACCTGGAGTCTTTCGCGAATAAATCATCCTGTCCTTTTTCACAGAAAGAATTGTATTCTTTAATTGTCGCTTCCAATTTTTCAGGCAGAGCTCCAATCCACTTTGATATTTCGGCCCAGGAGTCAGAGATACAGCAGCTTCCTCGAGCTACCGCTGCCTGAAGGTCTTGCTCTATACCGGAGGCTTCATGGCGGTATTTACCACCGGAAATGAGGCCAAATCCGTTTTTAATAATATTTTGTTTAAACGCGTCATCGAAGATAGAGAACATAACCTGCCCCGGCTGACGCAGAGTGGCATTATCCGAAACAAATGGCCCCAGGTTCTCCGCTGCGAAACGTTCACCTTCTTTATTGACACGAATCGCTCCGGGTCTCATAGCCAGCATCCAGGCATGATTTCCCGCGACAAAGTTGGGGCCGTTCATTAACAGGATTCCCAGTCCGTCGCTGGCTGCCCCGATATCAAATGCCATTCGAATGCCATCGCCGTTATGCATTTCCCCTACCCAGCGTATTCTGTCCCCGGGGTGAGTCCCTTTTACGCTAAGCTTATCTATGTTGCTGACGTCGTACTGCGGACAGTATTTGTGCATCATTTCTTTATTACTGCTATAACCACCTGTGGCGATGATAACGTTTCTGGTATGTAACGTCTGTTGCAACCCCTGTTTTGATACAACTAACCCGGTTATTGCTCCCTTTTTATCGGTAAGTAACTCAACTGCTTTGGTTTGGTAGGAAATTTGAACACCCAATTCACTGCAACTTTTGAGGAGAGTTTTTATAATTCCCGAACCCCAATTTGGCGGAATATGAAAGACCGGGCGCATCATAATAACGGGTGGGTTGCTATTTTTTCCGGGGGCAACCGGTCCGGGCAATCCGCGTAAGGAGAAAGATAATCCTTTCTTTTCCAACCAGGCTACAGTTTCTCCAGACTTATCAATTAAGGCGCGCACCAGACGGGCATTAAGCGTCCATTGCGTATAATCCATATGGTTTTTAAATAACTGCTCGCGGGTCACCTCAATATTCATCCTCTTTTGCGTGGGGCTTTCTGCAGCTACGATACCTTCAGCAAACGGTGTGGCTCCTCCTGCTTTATTTTGCTTCTCAATTACAATGACGCGTGCCCCTTTTTCTGCTGCTTCTACCGCGGCAGCAAGGCCTGCACCCCCGGCACCGATGACTACAATGTCACTATCAAGGGTGTTCTTTCTGTTTTTTAATTTCATGAATAAACCTCGATCTATTTATAATTACCGGAACAATTTATGGAATCCTATCGGCGCAGGGTACTCCCGTCATGCAAAGGCCGCAAGAATTGAGAATGTCGCTGGCCTCAAACTGTCCTTCTTTCTTCAGGATTTCAGGTAGGATTTGGGTAGGATATTCATGGCATTTGCGGGGATTCCGTCCCTCGTAGGAGATAGCGGAGTTCTGGCAGCGTTCCATGCATTTTCCACATGAACCGTTCCTGAAATAGAGGCAATTTTGCTGTGCGGGTTTAGGGGTGGGGGGAAGCTCAACATCACACACAATACTGAAGAGGTTAACAGCTACGCCTTTTTCAGTGATTATCATGCCGTTCAAACCGAAAGTGCCAAGGCCGCATGCCTCGGCGATATGCCGTTCGGACCAGTTGGATACGGTTTTCCGGCAATTATCAGCCATCTTTTGTGGTTCAGAACGAAAGAGAGGCGAAAAAAACGGAGTCGCCGCATGTTGTCCCAAGATATAAAGTAGTACCTCGACATAGTCACAAACGTTTTTAAGAAACCCCCAGTGCCCACCTCTCCAACCCATATAGTTGTGTATCAAGGTACATCCGTACTTTGAATTGGCTTCGCTCTGGATAATCTCGGGATTTATAGGCAACGCCCCGGAAATAACGCTAACGTGCTTTATTTCGAACCCGGGGCGACGCTTTAACGGGATAGGGATTTGTTTTTCTAATACTTCACGCGGTATTAAGTGGGATTCGGATACAGTCTTTTTAAAATCCTGAAATACGGCACTATCACCATCGGCGAAGGCCATAACCGGCTCCCCGAAGAAAGGTTTGTTTCCAAAGTCCATCATGGAATTTAAAGGACTGGTCAGGACATAGTCCTTGATGGCTTTCCGGATATATGAACCCGGATCTGAGTCAAACAACACCCGATTATTTACTTTTCGAGAAGGATATCTCATAACCAACTCTCCAGGCATTTTCATTTCAAATATCCTTATTTCCCAATAACGTACCTGGCTGCGTTTTCCCCGGCGATGCGGCCGGAATTAAACGCAAATCCACACCCTGCCCCTGCCAGACGGACGTTATAAGTCCCTCCGCAAAATCCTCCGGCGGCATCATTACCGGCGGCGTAAAGCCCTTTAATCGGGCTGCCCGTCTTATCGATTACTTCCATACGGTGATTAGTTTTAATACCTCCAAATGTGGATAAGATGCCCGGGGTGCATTTGACAACATAATAGGGGGGAGTTTTTAATGCTTTGAGGTTTTTGGGATTTTTTGCAAACTGGTCGTCATGCTTCTTATCGCAACAGGCATTGTATTCCTCGATAGTGGCCTTCAATTTGGCCGGCTTGACACCGATCCATTTAGCGACTCCATCCCAGGAATCGGCTATCATCATCCGGCCTTCAGCAGCTTCTTTCTTAAATGCCACGTGCCAATCCGTCATCATTCTCCGGCTGTGCAAGCTGCTCTGGAATGGCCTTTCCATACCATTTTTTTGTGAATATTGTAAAAGAGATTCATCGAAAATGCTGAAACAGACCTGCTCCGGCTGACGCAATACGCCATTGACA
>CAZXYV010000278.1:0-2976 GCA_964645025.1 uncultured Dehalococcoidaceae bacterium
ATCTTATGACAAGTGTTAAAATGGCAGTAAGAAGTGTGCCATTTGAGGGGGTGCGGGTGTTTACCGGCATTGTCGAAGAGGTAGGCAGTATTGTCTCGGTCAGTGCAATGGGACTGACCGTAGCCGCCGCCAAGGCTCTGCAAGGTATGCAGCCGGGCGGTTCTATCGCCGTCAACGGCGCCTGCCTGACCGTGACCGCTTTCGATAGTAAGTCTTTCTCCGTCAACGTGATGCCGGAGACGCTGCAAAAGACCGGCCTCGGCCTCCTCCACCCCGGAGACAAAGTCAACCTGGAAAGACCGATGGTTTTAGGCGGCGAGCTGGGCGGTCACCTGGTGCAGGGACATGTCGACGGCACGGCCAGAATAGCCGCCGTAATCAGAGAGGGCGGGGCAGTGCGTATCAAGTTTGAGGCATCTGCCGACCTGATGCGCTATGTCGTGCCCAAGGGCTTTATCGCCGTGGACGGGGTAAGCCTGACCGTCACGGAAAAGGACACCCGCTCTTTCGAGGTATCGGTAGTCGATTTCACCCGCCGGAATACGATTCTAGCGGATAAAAAAGTGGGTGACACCGTCAACCTGGAGCTGGATATCATCGGCAAATACATCGCCGAGTTTTTAAAGCCGCAGGATAAGGGCGTTACCGCCGAATTATTACAGGAGCACGGTTTCCCGGTAAACTGAAGGCCCGGGCGGACAAGGAGAAGGGGTTATGGGACTAGCAACTATTCCGGAAGCCATTGAAGATATCAAGGCCGGCAAATTCGTCATCGTCGTGGATGATGAGGACCGGGAGAACGAAGGCGACCTGATTATGGCCGCCGAGAAAGTCACCCCGGAGGCTATCAACTTTATGGCCGTCCATGGCCGCGGGCTTATTTGCATGCCCATCAACGGCCAGCGGCTGGACGAATTGAATATACCCATGATGGCCAGTAACAATACCGCCAAACACGGCACGGCCTTTACGGTATCGGTTGAAGCCAGGGAAGGCACCAGCACCGGCATCTCGGCGGGGGACAGGGCCCGGACCGTACGGGCTATCATCGACCCCGGGACTCAACCGGAAGACCTGCTCATGCCGGGGCATATGTTCCCGCTGCGCGCTAAAGACGGCGGTGTCCTGGTGCGGGCCGGACAGACCGAAGCCACGGTCGACCTGGCCAGGATGGCCAGCCTTTATCCTGCCGGCGTCTGCTGCGAGATTATGAACGAAGACGGCACCATGGCACGCCTGCCGCAGCTGGAAACTATCGCCAAAAAGTTCGATTTGAAAATCATCAGCGTGGCCGACCTTATCGCCTACCGCTTCCGCCACGAGCGTCTCGTACAGCGCGTCGCCGAGGCCAGACTCCCCACACCTTACGGGGAGTTCAAGGTTATCGCCTATAAAGCCCAGACCGACCCCGATGAGCACCTGGCGCTGGTCATGGGAGATGTGGCTACCGACGACCCGGTGCTGGTACGCGTGCACAGCCAGTGCCTTACCGGCGATGTCTTCGGCAGCCGGCGCTGCGACTGCGGCGAGCAGATTCAAATGGCGATGAAAAAAATAGCGGCCGAGGGCCGCGGCGTCGTTCTCTACATGAGACAGGAAGGGCGAGGCATCGGCCTTCATAACAAGATTAAGGCGTACGCCCTGCAGGACCAGGGCCTGGACACCGTCGAGGCCAATCTAGCCCTTGGTTTCAAGGCCGACCCCCGGACTTACGGCACCGGCGCCCAGATACTGGTCGACCTGGGCGTACGTAATATGCGGCTGATGACCAATAACCCCAAGAAGATGAGCGGGCTCGAAAGCTACGGCTTAAAAATCGCCGAGCAGTTGCCTCTGACCACCGAGCCTAACGAGCATAACCGCCGCTACATCCGGACGAAGCAGAAGAAAATGGGGCATCTCTTAAATGTGCTGGATACGGATTGCGACTAATCTATAACCAAGGAGATAACGATGAGCAAGACTTACGAAGGCAATTTACTGGGGAAGGGACTGAAATTCGGTTTAATCGTCTCACGCTTTAACGAGTTCTTCAGTCAGAAGCTGCTGGAAGGGGCGCAGGATGCCCTGCTCCGCCACGGCGTCAATGAAACTGATATCGAGGTCGCCTGGACGCCCGGCTCCTTCGAGATTCCGCTGGTCGCCCAGAAAATGGCCGCTTCGAAGAAATACAATGCGGTTATCTGCCTGGGGGCCGTCATTCGCGGCGGTACGCCCCACTTCGATTACATCGCCTCGGAGGTCGCCAAGGGCATCGCCAAGGTCACGCTGGACACCGGCATACCGGTAATTTTCGGGATTATCACCGCCGATACTCTGGAGCAGGCGGTCGAGAGGTCCGGCACCAAGGCAGGCAACAAAGGCTTCGATGCGGCCGTCAGCGCCATTGAGATGGCCAACCTAGTGAAGGCGATAGGGTAAACTGATAGGTCAAAGCGTAAAAGTCAAAACCAAAGCTAAATAGTCAAAACTGGTAAGGCTTTGAGTTTTACGCTGTGGTTTTGAGCTTTGACTTTTTATTTTTGAGTTTAAGTAACCTTATAAACCGTATCTCCCTGCCTCACCCGGTCCGGGACTTTTATCCCCACGGAATCTCCATTTTTAGCCGTGGTGACGTTATTGTTGTCAATCTGCATCGAGTCTACGGTCATCTCCAGGTCCGTAGTATGCCCCTTGATGTGAATCCTGTCCCCCACTTTCAGGCTCCCGCTCAGGTCGATGCCGGCGACGACGGGCCGGGCAAAAAAGTCGCTCACCTTGCCGATTTCTGTTTCAGGCATATACTTCCCTCCTTACAGCGTTATGCCGTGCAGATTCAGTCTTCGTACTCAGGATTATACCCCGCGCCTTTCCATAAATCAACAGAGATGTTTACCAAGTTCTTTTTATATGAGCATCGGTTAAACCTCAACCCCTTAATCCCTTCAGGGTGAACCTTCAGGCCGAGCCTTCTGGTCGAGACCCTTCACTTCGTGG
>CAZXYV010000279.1:0-2967 GCA_964645025.1 uncultured Dehalococcoidaceae bacterium
GGAAAGCCAATATGATAAAGGGCGACTGGATAAAGCCGGGGGCAATAGTGATCGATTTCGGCGTGAACTTTGTGGGCGATAAAATGGTGGGCGATGTGGACTTTGAAGAAGCGGTTAAGGTGGCGGGGATGATTACGCCCGTGCCCGGCGGCACCGGCCCGATGACGAATATCATGCTGATGATGAATACGATCAGAGCCGCTAAGGTGGCGGCCGGCCTTAAATAATCTGCTCTAAAAGAATAAAGGAAGGAGAACTATGGCCTACAAGACGGTGAAAAAAGAGGCGCCCGGCCGGGGTAAGGTGGACGTCCTGGGAGAAACCTACGAACCCGGCGAGCCGAAGGGAGAAGCCGCCGGCCGGTGGCGCCAGAAGCTGGAAAGCCGGGACGAAAAACTGAAGTACCTGAAAACCGGCGAACGCTACTGGTACAGCGACGACTGGTTCGGCAGTGAAAAAAGAAAGAAACCGGCCTGATTAAAGGAGGCGATATGGCATTCGAAATTCCCAAGACCGCTTATAGCGGTAAGATAAGAGATATCAAGCTGGGCAAGGGGGACAAAGCGGTAACCATCGGCGGAGAGACGGCCTACCCCTTCTATCTCTTTGAAGGCCAGATGCCGAACCTGCCCAGGATAGCCATGGAGGTCTATGACATGCCACCGGAAGAATGGCCGGCGGCCGCCCTGGAGCCCTTCGCCGATGTCAGCGGCGACCCCGTAGCCTGGGCGCAGAAGTGCATCAAAGACTACGGGGCGGAGATGATATGTCTCCAGCTCCTGAGCACCGACCCCAACGGTAAAAACCGCCCGGCGGACGAAGCGGCTAAGGTCGTGAAAAAGGTGGCCGATGCCATTAATGTGCCGCTGATTGTCTGGGGCACGGCCAACCACGATAAAGACACGGAGGTCCTGCGGGCCGCGGCTGAGCTTTGCCAGGACAAAAGCCTGATTATGGGACCGGTGGAAGAGGCCAACCATAAGAAAATCGGTGCCGCCGCCATCGGCTACAAGCATACCGTGGTCGCCTCGACGCCTATCGATATCAACCTGGCCAAGCAGCTCAATATCCTGCTGGGCAACCTCGGCGTCCAGGACAACATGCTGGCCATGGACCCCACCGTCAGCAGCATCGGCTACGGCATCGAGTACTGCTACTCGGTGATGGAGAGGGTAAGAATGGCCGCCCTGACCCAGCAGGACACCAAGCTCCAGTCCCCCATCATCTGTAATCTGGGCAAAGAGGTCTGGAAGACCAAAGAGGCAAAAATAGACGACCCGAAGATGGGTGATACGAAGAAACGGGGCATCCTGCTCGAGGCCATGTCGGCCATGGTCATGCTCCTGGCCGGGGCTGATGTCCTGATTATGAGACACCCCGAAGCGATAAAACTGGTCAGGGAAATGATTGCGGACCTGACCGCCAAATAAGTGAGGTAATGAAATATGGCAGAAGAAAAACAGGCAAAAAGCATTGACAAAGCTACACTTGACATGCTGGCCAAGGCCGCCGAGGAAAAAATCTCCACGGCTTTTGACCGGGCGGAAAAGATGAAGCCCTGTCCCATCGGCGCGGACGGCAGCTGCTGCAAGAACTGCGCCATGGGGCCGTGCCGCGTGCCGGCTCCCAAGGGCAAACAAGAAACGCCCGAAGAGAAGAAGGCCAGGGTGGGCGTCTGCGGGGCCACGGCAGAGACCATCTCCGCCCGTAATTTCGTGCGCATGATTGCCGCCGGAGCGGCCGCCCACAGCGACCACGGCCGGCGCGTCGTCGAGGCCTTCAAGCTCATGGCCGAGGGCAAGACCAAGGACTTCAAGATAATCGACGAGGAGAAATTACTCTCGCTGGCCCTTGACCTGGGTGTTGAAATCGGCGAACGCAAAAATCAGGAAATCGCCCTGGATATCGCTAAAATCTGCGAAGCCGAATTCGGCAAGCAGGAAGGCGAACTCATCTACACCAAAAAAGCCCCGCTTAAGAGACAGGAAATCTGGCGTAATCTAGGAGTCATGCCGCGCGGTATCGACCGCGAGGTCGTCGAACTGATGCACCGCACCCACATGGGCGTTGACCAGGACTACCGGAACCTCATGCTTCAGGGTGCCCGCGCCGCCCTGGCCGACGGCTGGGGTGGCAGCATGATTGCCACCGAAATCCAGGACTGCATGTTCGGCACGCCCACACCTACGCTGAGCGAGATAAACCTGGGCGTCCTCAAAGAGGACATGGTCAATATCATCATCCACGGCCACGAACCGGCCCTCGCCGAGATGCTGGCCGTAGAGGCCCAGGACCCCGAGCTTGTCAAATACGCCCAGTCCAAGGGGGCCAAGGGCATCAACCTGGCCGGCATGTGCTGCACTGCCAATGAAGTCATGATGCGGCACGGTGTACCCATCGCCGGCAACTACCTCCAGCAGGAGTTGGCCATCATCACCGGCGCCCTCGACGCTATGGTCGTGGATGTTCAGTGTATCATGCAGGGAATCCAGGAAGTGGCCCGGTGCTTCCACACCAAGATTATCAACACCGATAACCGCGCCAAGATAACCGGGGCCGATTGGATGCCCTTCGACGAGCACAACCCCAGGGCTTCCGCCAAGGCCATCATCAAAGCGGCTATCGATAATTTCCCCAACCGCAAATCAGACAAGGTAAGAATACCAAACGTGAAAATGCCGCTTATCGCCGGGTTCTCCCACGAGACCATCAACTACCTGCTCGGCGGCCTTTTCCGCGCTTCTTACCGGCCACTGAATGATAATATCATCAACGGCCGCATCCGCGGGCTGGCGGGCGTCGTCGGCTGCAATAACGCTCGCACGATGCACGACAACGACCACATCACCATGATCAAGGAGCTGCTCAAGAACGATGTGCTGGTGCTCTCCACCGGCTGCGCCGCCATGGCTGCCGCTAAATACGGCCTGATGGTGCCGGAGGCTGCCAAAGAGTTCTGCGGTCCCG
>CAZXYV010000280.1:0-2922 GCA_964645025.1 uncultured Dehalococcoidaceae bacterium
AAGGCCGCGTCGGCGGGTCTGTCCAACGTGGAATATCGTGTGGGAGACGCGGAGGTGTTGGGATTTGACGAGGCCAGTTTCGACGCCGTAATTTGCGCATCGTCGATATTCTTTCTCAGGGACATACCTAAAGCACTCCATGAATGGCACCGCGTTTTGAAGGCAGGGGGCACATTAGCTTTCACGAGTTTCGGGGAGGGTTACATGCAGCCCCTTGGTAAACTTTTCAATGAGCGTCTCACGAAATATGACGGACAAGCACAGTCAGGTCAATCTCCCATTGAGAGAACAAATACACCGGAAAAGTGTCGCGAGCTACTTAGACAAGCTGGTTTTACAGAGATAAAAATCAACACCGAACAATTGGGCGACTATTATAAAGATACACAAGCCTACTGGGAGGAGATAACCTCTTCGATTATTAAGTTCCGCCTCAATCGTCTGAGTCCCGATAAGCTTGAGAAGTTCAAGGCCGAGCATCTTGCCGAAATAGAATCTCTGCGCACTGACCGGGGTATATGGCTTGATATACCTGTGCATTTCTGTGTAGCGACAAAGAGAACATAGTAGTCACGGCGTTTTGTGTAGCAGATTCGATGAACCCTGATATCTAGCCAGATGCTGCTGTTTCTACCGCCACACTGCCAATCTTTTCCACCCTCACCGCGGCCACTTTAAGCTCCGGTATCTTGGCCACGGGGTCGAGGGCGGGATTGGTCAGCTCGTTGGTGGGGCTTTCCGCAAAGTGGAAGGTCATGGCGATGGTGCCCGGCGGCGCGGCGTCGGTAACCCTGGCTTTAGCCGTCACCCGGCCGCGCCTTGAAATTACCTGCACCATCTCGCCATCGTTAACGTCCAGCGCTTTAGCGTCCTGGGGGTTTATCGCCACCAGCTCTTCACCTTGGAACACGTTAAGTCCCTTTACCTTGCGCGTCATCGTGCCGGTGTGATAGTGGAACAGAGAGCGGTCGGTGGTGAGCACCAGCGGGTATACGGCGTCGGGGAGCTCCGCCGACGGTTTATAAGACAGCGGGACGAAATGCCCTTTACCCCGTGAAAAGAGGCTGGTATGCAGGATAGCCGTCCCCGGGTGGTCGTCGGTGGGGCAGGGCCATTGCAGGCTTTCTTTGTCCAGCCGGCTGAAGCTGATGCCGCCGTAGCTCGGCGTGACGGTGGCAATCTCGTCCAGGATTTGAGACGGATTTTCAAAGTCAAAGCCCCTGGCCCCCATGCGCCGGGCGATTTCACAGGTCAGCCACCAGTCGGGGCGGCTGGCGCCCACCGGCTCTATCGCCTTTCTCACCCGCTGGACGCGGCGCTCGGTGTTAGTGAAAGTGCCGTCCTTCTCGGCGAAGCTGCACGCCGGCAGGACGACGTCGGCCAGTTTGGCGGTCTCCGAGAGGAAGATATCCTGCACCACGAAGAGCTCCAGCCTGCGCAGCGCCTCGCGGACGTGGGAGGCATCGGGGTCGCTCAGCGAAGGATTCTCGCCCATGAGGTAGATGGCTTTTATCTGGCCTTCATGGGCGGCGGGGATAATCTCGGTGAGGGTCTTGCCGGGGGTGGGGTTCAGACTATAGCCCCAGGCATCCTCGAACTTCTCTTTCATTATCGCGTCGGCCACGGACTGGTAGCCGGTATAGACGTTGGGCAGAGCGCCCATATCGCAGGCGCCCTGGACGTTGTTCTGACCCCGCAGCGGGTTGACGCCGCTGCCCGGCTTACCGATATTGCCGGTGAGCATGGCCAGGTTGGCCACGGCCATGACGTTATCCGTGCCGTGGGTGTGCTGGGTAATGCCCATGGTGTAGAGGATGGCCGCCGGTTTGTTCGTGGCGTACATGCGGGCGGCCTCGGCCACCTTAGCGGCGGGCACGCCGGTGATATTTTCCACCAGGCTCAGGGGGTAATTCTTGAGGGAGTCTTTAAAGAAGTCGTAGTTTTCACAGCGCTCCTCGATAAATGTCGAGTCCATCAGCCCTTCATCGACGATGACCTTCATCATCCCCATCAGCAGGACGACATCCGTGCCGGGGCGGTGCCGCAGCCAGACGTGGGCCTCGCGCACCAGGCCGATTTCCATGGGGTTGGCCACGATGAGCTTCGTGCCCCCGCGGACGGCCTTGCGGATATTCATGCCGATGACCGGGTGAGCATCGGTGGTGTTGGTGCCGATGGCCAGGATGCAGCGGGCATCATTGATGTCTGAGATGGAGTTCGTCATGGCTCCTGAGCCGAAGGTTGTGACCAGACCGGCCACGGTGGGGGCATGTCAGAGGCGGGCACAGTGGTCGACGTTGTTGGTGCCCAGCACGGCGCGGGCGAACTTCTGCATGACGTAGTTATCTTCGTTGGTGCTCTTGGCCGAGGAAATCACCGCCACTTCGTCGCCGCGGTATCTCTTGAGCCGGGCGGCCACGAAGTCCAGCGCCTCGTCCCAGGAGGCTTCCACCAGGCGGTTGTGTTTCCTGATTAACGGTTTAGTCAGCCGGTCTTGATGGTTGACGAACTCGGCGATGCCGAATCGCCCTTTCACGCAGAGCTTGCCCTGGTTGGCCCCGCCCTGCTCATCGCCGCGGACGCTGACGATTTTTTCGTCTTTGACGCCCAGGTACATCGAGCAGCCGACGCCGCAGTAAGGGCAGACGGTCTTGACTTCACGCTCCGGGGGGACGGTATCTTTGGGCATCATGGCCCCCACCGGACAGCGCACCATGCATTCGCCGCAGGAGCGGCAAATCGATTCCATCAGCGTCGTATCGCCGAAGGTAGCGACTTTCATGCCGTAGCCACGGTAGGCCATGTCGATAGCGCCGACGCCGGTTATCTCCTGGCAGGCGCGCACGCAGCGGGCGCATAAAATACAACGGTTGCGGTCGAGGTCGAAGAAGGGATTGCTGTTATCGATAACGCGCGGCGTGG
>CAZXYV010000281.1:0-2922 GCA_964645025.1 uncultured Dehalococcoidaceae bacterium
GCGTCCAAAAGAGAGGGACATCATCCCGAGGTTACCGCGCCAGGCATGATGCTGACCAGCGATAAGGATTTCGGGGACCTCAAATTCTCGCTGGGATGGCAGGCTATTACCAAACCCTTTGAAATGGTAGCGGAAAACCACACCCATGACTTCGACCAGTTCCTGTTTTTCACCGGAGGAAACGGAACAAATATGCCCGACCTGGGCGGTTTAGTCGAACTAACGCTGAGCAAAGACGGTAAAAAGCTGGAGAAGTTCACCATTACCGAGGCTACCTGCGTCTTCATTCCGGCCGGTCTATATCATTGCCCGCTTAATTTCAAAAAGATAAACGACCCTAAAAAGCCAATCATTTTCCAGAACCTCTTCTTCACCGCCAAATATGAAAGAAAGACTAAAAAATAAAATCGTATCGTAGCAAATATCAATACCCTAAGAGCCTATTTACAAAAGGAGAAGCAGCATGGCAGCACTTAAAACGGCCAAATACGTTCGGGAAGCACCGACCAGAAAACCCAACCATAAAGAAGTAACCACTATGGTCCCGACCCTCACCAGTGATGAGAATTTCGGCAACCTGGGATTCCACATGTACTGGCAGACCGTTACGGTGCCCTTTACCATGGCCCCGGAACCCCATAAGCACGATTTTCCCCAGTACCTGATTTTCCTTGGGAGCGATGCTAACGATATCGTAGACCTGGGCGGGATAATCGAGCTGACCCTGAGTGAAGATGGTAAAACGATGGAAAAACACGTTATCACCAAGGCCACCACAGTCTATATCCCGGCCGGGCTGTATCACTGCCCGCTGGTTTTTAAGAAGGTGACCAAGCCCATTCTTACCTCCGACCTTTACTTTTCTAACAAATACGAAAGGAAAAAATAGCCCGCTACCGCATTATTAGCAAGTCTTCTAGGTCGTCATTTAAATGAGTGGCTGAAACACGGCGTTAAATTTGGATGAACGGCCTGGATTTAAAGGAGAAAGAGCATGGCTAAAAAAGCAACCGATAAATACTTTTTCACGCAGAAGGACGGCATTACCGGGCCGGTGCTGCATCCGGAAATCAAGGAAAAGACCATCAAGGTAGACAAGGGCAAGCTGGGGGAGTTCGGCATAAGCTGGGAGCCTATTTCCCACCCCTTCACGATGATTGACTACTCCCACCATCATCCTTACGCCCAGATTCTGGCCTTCGTGAGCAATAACCTGAAGGACCTGTTCGACTTCGACGCCGAAATTGAGCTTTACCTCGACCATGAAAAGCATATCATTAATGAATCCACCATCGTCTATATCCCCGGCGGCATGAGCCACTGCCCGCTGCGCATTCTCCGGGTGGGTAAGCCCTTCCTCTTCAACAACATGTACTTCGTGGCCGAATATAAGTCAGTTAAAGATTAAAGCACTAAAGGGTAGCGGGCATATGTCCTAAGGTGTAGATGTATGCCCATTTATTTTCGGGATACATATGCTACTAATACGCCGCTATCAACCGCAGGATAATGCCGTTGTAAAAGAGCTGCATTTTGCCGGACTCGCGCAGTTCGGCGCCGGAAAAACCGACCCGTACTGGGACGGTGACCTCGACGACATCGAGAACGTCTATATCAACAATCACGGCGATTTCCTGGTAGGTCTTCAGGAAAATGAAATCGTCGCGATGGGCGCTGTCAAGAAATTCTCGGAAACATGTGCTGAAATCAAGCGTATCCGCATCCGCCGTGATTGCCAGCGACAAGGCTACGGCCAGACGATTTTACTGAAACTGATTGACCTGGCCGCGGAACTGGGATACACCGAGCTTTGCCTCGACACCTTAGCCGATAACCTGCCCGCCCAACAGCTATTCAAGAAATTCGGCTTCAAGGAGACGCATCGCCGGAAACTCGGGACACACCAACTCGTTTTTTACCATAAAAGCCTGGCGCGCCATGAATAGATAAAGGGAGGTAATAGCTATGGATTCAGCACTGAAAGACAAATTCCTCACACTCTGGAAGAAATACTTTAACAACGCGGCCTTGCCCATCACTTTCTACTACACCGATGAGACCGGAAAAGCCGAATTAGTAAAACCCGGCTCCGTGCCGCGGTGCATCATCGGGGCGCTGGTCAAGGTGCGGGATGGTCAGTCTTTCGCCTTTGACGTAAATGCGGTGGGCTGCGCCGGAGGCAAGAGATATCTCGGCTTTGCGGAAAATCTCATGCCCGACTTCGAGTATTTCCTCTCCTGCGGTATTCCGGGGAAACTGGAGGGCGAAA
Organism: uncultured Dehalococcoidaceae bacterium; assembly: GCA_964645025.1. Classification (GTDB taxonomy): domain Bacteria; phylum Chloroflexota; class Dehalococcoidia; order Dehalococcoidales; family RBG-16-60-22; genus Fen-1077. The sequence continues at coordinate 2,270 of CAZXYV010000281.1, forward strand.
GGTACAAAAAGACGCCGGAGATGGTCAAAGAGTACTTGAAACACGCCCCGGCGATGAAAGCACCCGGCCGCTATATCGTCTTTAAAAGGTGGGACCGGCTCGAAGCGTCCGATAGCCCGGAGGTCATCATCTGCTTCGCCGAGCCGGATGTCCTGGCGGGTCTCTTTACCCTGGCCAGCTACGATGAATCGGAGCAGAACATGGTCATCGCCCCGTTTGGCTCCGGCTGCGCCAGCATCGTGCAGTACCCTTATCTGGAAGTAAAATCGCCGCGGCCGCGGGCGGTCATCGGCTTGTTCGATGTCTCGGCGCGGCCTTTCGTCCCCCATAATATGCTCACATTCGCCGCGCCGATGAGCAAGTTCGCCCGGATGATAGATAACATGGCAGAAAGCTTCCTTATCACGCCGTCGTGGGCCAAAGTGCAGAAAAGGATAAAACCATCCTGAATCAAGTCACCAGATAGCCTGGAGTTGTAATTGATACGAAACTGCCGTTAAGTCATAGTTATTACGTAATTCACCGATATCCTACTAATAGTTGATTGTACCCCTGCTTAAAAGGGCTAGAATATAAATAGAGGTAAATATCAGGCAGGGGGGACGGAAGGTGAAGTTCCTTTTAAGCTTTATCCTGGTAATCGGCAGTCTGGT
>CAZXYV010000282.1:0-2901 GCA_964645025.1 uncultured Dehalococcoidaceae bacterium
AATAATCTGTAAACCTCGCCAGACCAAAACGAGGCTACCGCCACCGCCGCAGATGCTGCCGCCACCACCGCCGCCCGAGAAGAAAACCTAGGTAACAGGTCCGATTGGTATAGTATTTTTAAGGTGGCTGGAGCGTGGAGCTAAGCTGACGTTATATACCCGGAAAGGTAGAAAAACACGGCTGGTTCATGGCGGCTTGTAGAGAAACGCTTTCAGGGCTTTTCGCTTATCAGGGACTTAAACCTGGCCATTAAACTATCTCTAAAATCGTTAAACTCGGCGCGGGTCAAATATTCTGAGGGTTCGCCTTTACCTTTCATTAGTAAAGGCAGGCCCCTCTGTACCTCCGTAATCACCGCCCGGACCTGGTCATTGGCTACCAGCTTTTTCAAGATGTCCCGTAAATGGTTCCTGACGACCTCTTCGGTCAGGGTTAATTTGGCAGCCACCTGCCCTGGCCCGCTGCTGGAAACGATGCAGTTTAATATCTCCGCCTCTTTCCGGGACAGTTGCGCCATCGTAATACCCATACGCTCGTTCAGAGTGGCCAGGTCTTGAAAATCGGCTAGAGTCCTGACCGCCAGCGCCGGCGTTAATAGCGCTTCAACCGCCGGGACACCGCCCTGAGCTACATCTCTAATCACGGCGACCAGGCGTTCCGGCGCGGTGTCCGGTGTGAGACTGGCGCTGATACCGCTTATCAAAGAAGTGAAGACCTGCACACCATCGTTTTTATCGGTAATCAGGACCACGGCTACCGATGGGTAAATCCGTTTAATACGGCGCGTCATTTCCGCGCCACTGACTTTCTCATCATTCTGGCTCAGGATGGCGATATCAGGCGGATTGGCCTCGATAAGCTTAAATGCTTCCTGGTTGCCGGTTGACTCACCGGCCACTTCAAAGTCTTCCTCACCGGATAGGATGAAGTGGATGCCTTCCCGGAAAATAACCTGCGGATGGGACAGGATGACTCTTATTTTTTCCATTTTCGACAATAAAAAAACCGACTTTCCAGGGTCGGTTTCACTATTGGCTCCCTATTAATCTAGTGACCAAACACGAATAATAGATCGCAGCCCCCTAAAAAGACTCTTATGAGACTATATTTATATGTTTCCCCCCGTACTAATGCTGCCGTTCGGATATTAACTTATGGGATGTTAAAAGTCAAGTTTGATTAGCCATATTTGACGCTGGTGAAGTGAAAAAGGTAATATGATATAGGACCTCCATCAGAGACTTTATTTCCTGAACCATTAATCGTAGGGGATTAAAACGTGCTAAAAATCGCCGTTTGCGTCAAGGTGGTCACCGACCCCGAAGCCCCCGCTTCCACTTTTAAAATCGACCCCGCCGGTCGCCGCGTTATCCCCGCCCCGGGGGTCCCGCCGGTGTTAAATCCGTATGACGAAAACGCCCTCGAGGCCGCCCTTAAAATCAAGGAGCGTAACGAGGCTAAAATAACCATCATCAGCGCCGGTAAAAATATACCCAAAGCGATTATTAAGAAATGCCTGGCCGTGGGCGCCGACGACCTCATCGTCATCGAAGACGCGGCGTTGGAAGACAGCGATAGCTTTACCTCCGCCTTTATCCTGGCCGCGGCTATCAGGAAATCGGGGGGATACGACCTCATCCTTGCCGGCCGGATGGCCTCGGATACTAATGCCGGGCAGGTCGGCACGGGGCTAGCCGAGCTACTCGGTATCCCCGGCGTCACGGTGGCGCGTAAAATAGAGGTAAACGATGGCAGGGTACAGGTAGAACGGGCGCTGGCGGACGGGCATGAGTCGGTCGAGGTCCCCCTGCCCTGCCTGGTTACCGTCAGCCATGAAATGGGCGAGCTGCGCCCGGCCAGCGTCAAAGGGCTTATGGCGGCCCAGAAACAACCGTTTACCGCCTGGCATATCAGCGACCTGGCGATGGAGATGCGGCCCAGGCGGCAGCGGTCGTTGAAGCTGTTCATACCCGAAAGAAAGGTACAGTGTGAGCTGGTTACGGGTGAAACACCGGAGGAAGCGGGGGCTAACCTGGCAGTGAAAATGCGGCAGGCCGGGAAATGGAGCGGCAAATGAAAATCAGCGAGCAGATAAAATGCGCCCGGTTCCCATGTACGGATACGGATAAAAATGCCTATGCTGTGCCGTCCTTGAACATCGATGTTGCTAATAAAAAAATACTCATGATAACGGAAGCCCCGCCGAATGAAAAAGCCGACTATTTTTACACCGCCGGCAACCCGTTCTATTTACAGACCACCCTCCAGGCCTTCCGGGACGCCGGGGCTGATGTATCTTCCCTGCAGGATATCCTCGACCTCGGGGCATACATCACCACGGCGATTAAATGCGGCAAAACACAGTACGCCATTTCCCCGGAAACCATGAAAAACTGCTCGGCTATATTGGAACAAGAAATAGCCTTATTCCCGAACATTAAAGCGTTCATGCTCATGGGCGACGTGGCGATAAAGATGATGAACGATATCTGGAAAAAACAGACCGGGAAGAAAGTGATACCGGCCGGTGCGACGTACAAGATAAGAAAGCAGGCCTATTACCTCGGGGATAAAAGGGTCTTCCCCTCTTATACGCCGGCGGGCAAGAATTTCCTCATCGAAAAAGCGAAGCGAAGAATGGTCGCCGAGGACATCAAGGATGCTCTGAAGGTTATTTAACGCCGTGGCTTCCCTAATATTAATACCACGTTCGGGGTATTGCATTATCATAGTTCCCATGTTATATTGCAGAAAAGCTGACCCGGAAACCTCAATACGGGTTTAGGAGGAAATTCACATGGCCAGAGATTTATCTAAAGCCCTCGCCGACCTAAAAGAGGACGAGGCGGTAGCGATTGCCCGGGAAAAATTGAATGCGGGCACCGACCCCATGGCTATCC
>CAZXYV010000283.1:0-2894 GCA_964645025.1 uncultured Dehalococcoidaceae bacterium
CCACGTCTGGAGCTTTGTCTCTTTAATCCTGCTTTTATTCCACAGACAGTTGCCGCGGCGTGTTCAGATATAGTATTTTATCAGGAGGAAAATAACTTTGAAATCGAAATTAGCCAGTGTTTTACTAATTGTAACCTTGATTTTCGGGATGATAGCCGCGGTAAGCTGCACCAAAGAAGAACCGACCAAGACCGCAACTCCATCAGCGACAACAACCGCAGCCCCGGCCACAACTACCGCGCCGGCGACCACGCCACCCAAACCGGCCAATCCGGAAATAATCCTGGCCAGCACCACCAGCACCAGAGATTCCGGGCTGATGGACGTATTAATACCTGTTTTCGAGCAGAAAACGGGTTATAAGATGAAGCCAGTATATGTTGGTTCCGGGGCCGCCATGACCATGGGACAACAGGGTAACGCCGACGTTTTACTGGTGCATTCCCCCACCGCCGAGGTGACCTTCATGCAGGGCGGCTACGGCGTTAACCGTCGGCTGGTCATGCACAATGACTATTTAATCGTCGGTCCTAAAACCGACCCGGCAGGTATCAAGGGCATCACCGTCGCCACGGACGCCCTGAAGAAAATCGCCGATGCTAAAATCAACTTTTACAGTCGCGGTGACAACTCCGGCACCGATGTCCTGGAAAAATCGCTCTGGAAAAAGATAGGTATCAGTGTGGCAGATAACTCCACCTCGAATCCGGCCTGGTACATTGAAGGAGGCACCGGCACGGGCATGCTCGACCTGCTGCGTATTGCCTCGGAAAAAAATGGCTATACCATTACCGACCGTTCAACTTACGTCGCCAATTCGAAGGCAATAGGCCTGGATATCCTGGTGCAGGGCGACCCGGTTTTGCTCAATATTTACCATGTCATCCAGGTCAACCCGGAAAAGTTCCCCAAAGTGAATGCCGAAGGTGCCAAGGCTTTCTCCGACTTCATGGTAAGTGCCGATACGCAGGCCCTCATCGCTAAATACGGTCTGGATAAATACGGCCTGGCGCTGTTCTTCGCCGATGCCGGCAAGACCGAAGCCCAGCTGGGCAGCCAGTAACTAGCCGGAATTAACTGGAAAGAATACAATAGCTAGATAAAAGGCTCCCCGTTTTTACCGGCGGGGAGCCCGGGATTAAGCCTATGGACATGATTTTAGACGGCATAATACAGGCCTTCCGGCTGCTGGTGCACGGCGACCCGCAGGTCTTAAAGATAGCCTTGCTTTCGCTGCTGGTTTCCGGCGCGGCCACCTTGCTCAGTCTCTGCATCGGCATACCATTGGGCAGCGCACTCGGTCTGGTCAGCTTCCCCGGGAGACGGTTCATTGTCAGCCTGGTCAATACCGGCATGGGGCTACCGCCGGTCGTGGTCGGGCTGGTGGTCAGCATCTTCCTCTGGCGTAACGGGCCGCTGGGCTTATTGCATCTCCTCTACACCCCTTCGGCCATGGTCATAGCCCAGTTCATTATCGCCTTTCCCATCGTGGCCGGTTTCACCATGGCGGCCACACAACAGCTCGACCCGAAATTGAGACTCCAGATTCTATCTCTCGGCGCTTCGCGCGTGCAGCTGGTCTGGCTGCTGTTAAGAGAGGCGCGCCTGCCGCTACTCGCCGCTATCATGGCCGGTTTCGGGGCGGTCATCTCCGAAGTAGGTGCCTCGATGATGGTCGGCGGTAACATTTTCGGACAGACCCGGGTCCTGACCACCGCCATCGTGGGAGAGAACGCCAAGGGTGAATTCGCTTACGCTATTGCCCTCAGCATTATTCTTCTGGTGCTGGTGTTTCTGGTTAATTTCATTTTAACTCTGGTTCAGCAGAGGTCTAAAGCCCGATGAGCCGGTCAGCGGTAAATCCGGAGCCGGTCATCGAAGCCAAAGACCTTTCCGTCAGCTACGGCGGGCAGAAAGCGCTGGACATACCTTCGCTCCAGGTATACCGCCATGAAGTGTTCGTGATTATCGGGCCGAACGGCTCGGGTAAGACCACGCTCCTACTTTGCCTGACCCGTCTTATTAGTCCGCAGACAGGTACGATAGCCTACCACGGCGCCCCGGTGCTCGATGGTAAAGATATTCTACACCTGCATCGTCAACTGGCGGTGGTATTCCAGGAATCGCTGCTGCTGAACAGTAGCGTTTTGGATAACGTCACCCTTGGCCTGCGGTTGCGGAATGTCAAAGGTGATGAAGCCAGGACCAGAGCCCGGAAATGGCTGGAGCGTTTCGGCATCGCGCCGCTGGCCAGGAGACAGGCCCGGACACTCTCCAGCGGCGAGGCCAAGCGGGCGAGCCTGGCGCGGGCCTTCGCCTTACAGCCGGAAGTCCTCTTCCTGGATGAACCTTTCACCGCCCTGGACAGCCCCACGCGGCAGGCTTTACTGGAAGATTTCGAGAGCGTGTTGGACGAGACCAGGGTCACCACGGTGATGGTGACCCATGACCGCAACGAGGCCATCGCGCTGGCCGACCGCGTGGCAGTGCTGATGAACGGACGTATCAGTCAGATTGGCACGCCGGCCGAGGTGTTTGCTTCTCCCGTGAATGAAGAGGTGGCCGGCTTTGTCGAGGCGGGGAATATCCTGCGGGGAGTGGTCAGCGCGCAGAGCGGGGGCCTGGCTTCCATTCAAGTCGAGAACCAGCAGATTGAGGCTGCCTCCGAGCTTACCGCCGGTACAAATGTTATCGTGTTATTACCTTATGATGATGTTACCATCGGCCTCCCCACCCCGGAAAAAATGACTATCAGCGCCCGCAACCGTCTCTCCGGCGAGATTGTCAGGGTGTTCCCCATCGGCTCCCAGGTCAGGGTCACCGTCGATTGCGGTTTTCCGCTCATCGCCCTGGTTACGAGAAGGTCGGCGGAAGAGATGGGTTTGAAGAAGGGG
>CAZXYV010000284.1:0-2892 GCA_964645025.1 uncultured Dehalococcoidaceae bacterium
GAGCAGCGGTTTCGTAAACCGCTTGTCGTAGGTTCGATTCCTATCGCTGGCTCCATTTATAAAGGTAAGTAGCTCCGGTTTGATGATTATATCAACGGGGCTTTTTTGTTTTTGCTAATCTTTTGCTAATCCGCTCTACGTTCTCATTCTTGACCGGTCTATGACCTGAAGTAGTTCTGACAGGAAGAGAGTAGCGGGCCGGAGGTGGAGGGACGGGGGGTGGACCCGATACCGGCTTGGTCACCAGCCATTCACCGACACGCTTCAAGTAGGGTAGCTTCATTTCTAAGTTCTGGCGGCGGACCGGTATCATATCGACGACGTCGAAACCGCACGTTTGCAGGATTCTTTCCAGGAAAAAAGCGCAGGATATTGTGCCATTGCCGCTGCCGCCCGCATAACATAACCCGATGGCCGGGGTCGTCGGGCCGGCCGGCCTCGGCGGGACGCCCGGGGCGGGCGGAGGCCCGAAGGTAAAGCGTATCCGGCGCAGTCGGTCGAGAAATCCCCGCATGCTTTCACTCAGGTCGCCGAAGTAGACGGGCGTCGCAAACACGACCACGTCAGACGCTTTGATTTTCTCGACTATTGCCGCAAAATCGTCCTCGATAATGCAGCGGTGCTCGCTACGGCATATACCCCAACCGTCCGGGTTACACTGCCGGCACTTTTCTAGATTGAGCTCGGTCAGGAAGATGCCTTCCGCATCGCCTTTAGCTTTAGCAATACCTTTGCGGATGGCTTCGATGGCCCGGGCCGTCTTACCTTGCCGGTTCTTGCTCCCGGATAGTATCAATATTTTCATCTTTAATCTCACCTCATATATGAATTCAGGGACAATGACCTCTTGCCCACGATTATAACACGATAGGGGATAGGGATGTTACTGTCATCAATAGAAACGGCTTGAAAGAAAGGACATAGAACACATAATATATATACAAAAAGAGGCAAGCAATGATTATCGGATTTCTGGCTTTCATGGTCTTCCTGGCCATTATCCTGGCCTGGTGGGAAATCCAGATCGAGGGGAAAGACGGCTGGGCGGCCAAGCTCCCCGGCTGGCGCGTTGAAAAAGGGTGGCTCGTTAAGGTGACAGGCGGACGTCCCATCACCGGCTACCACCTGTTTATGACGCTGTTCCTGATTAGCATGGTACACCTGCCGCTTTTCTTTACCCCGTGGAGCTGGCGGCTGGAATGCCTGCTGCTGGGATTTTACCTGGGCATGGTCTTGCTGGAAGACTTCTTGTGGTTTGTCTTTAATCATCATTACGGGATGAAGAGCTTCCGCAAGGGGAAAATCTGGTGGCACCGGAGCTGGTGGGGGCCTTTACCCAGTTTCTACTGGATTTTACTTGCTATCATCATCGTGCTGATTTATTTCGGCAGGGGCGCAATTTAAGTCGGCACTATCTCCAGTCCTTGGACCCCGGCACTTTATCCAGTGCGCTGAAGGACTTTACCTGGTTGATCACCACGTTGTGCGTCCCCTCGCGCCGGGAGAGCCTGCCCTTGACTATCAGGAAGGGCGACTTGAACTGGTGCTCATAGCGCTCGTACACTTTGGGGAATACCATGCACGGCACATGGCCGAACTCGTCCTCCAGGGTGATAAAGACCACCTTGCCCCGCGGCCTCTGCCGGCGGATGACCAGTCCGGCAATAGCCACCGCGGCGCCATCGCCCAGCTTAGCGATGTCTTTGCTGCTGTTCAGGTTTCTGCTTAAGCGCGGGCGCAGGCTGGCCATGACGTGCCCGCCGGGATAGAGTGAGAGGACATTGTACTCATCCTTCATGCTTTCCCAGGCGCCGGGCCTGGGTAGCTCCACAAAATCCTGCTCCACCGGGAGGGGGAGGGGGAGCTGGGAATTGATGGGCCTATAGCGGAGGCCGATTTCCCATTTTACCTTGCGGCGGTTCGGCTCGAGGCCGTCGAAGGCGCCGGCGGAGGCCAGGTTGTGGGCGACTTCTTCCAGCACGCCGGTGCGCTCAAGAAAGTCGCCGATGCTGTTAAATGCCCCGCCTTTTCCCTTCCCCTCTTCAATTGCTTTAGCGGAGGCCTCTCCCAGCCCGGTGACGTTCAGGAGACCAAGGCGAAGGGCGCATGGATTAAATCCCTCTCTAACTCTCCCCTTATGAAGGGGAGAGGATGATGGCGCGAACCCTGGTATCTGCGGTCCAAGCTGGTCTTTCCCCCTTTGGTAAAGGGGGATTAAGGGGGATTTAGTATCACCCTCGCCCTGCCCTCTCCCGTCGAGGGAGAGGGGGGAATTGATATCGAAGGGGCTGACGCCCCTTCGAGCTTCCCCTCGAATGGCACACTCTCTATTACTGGATATGGAGAGAGAGTTCATGAGAGGGGGGCGAAGCCCCCCTCTCATTTTCATTCCCCCTTCCCTTTCGAAGGGAAGGGGTTCACCCTGAAGGTTCTCCCTGAAGGGGTCAGGGGGATAGGTTAATAGGCTATTCCCCATCTCTATCGTGCACTTGGCGAGGCTCTTATTTATATCCGGGTTGAGCACATTTATGCCGTGCCTCCTGGCGTCCTCCTTCAACGTCTCCAGGTTGTAGAAGCCCATGGGCTGCTGGTTGAAGATGGCAACGAAAAACTCCAGCGGGTAATAGTATTTCAGCCAGGCTGCCTGGTAGGCCGTCACCCCGAAGGCGAAAGCGTGCGACTCCGGGAACATATACTGGCCATTGAACTTTTTAAAGACGGTTTCCGCCGCTTCTTCAGGCACGCCGTTTTTGGCTGCCCCGGCGAGGAACTTCTGCCGGTACTGCTCGATGAGCTCCTCGTTATGTCTCCGCCCGAAGGCGCGGCGCAGGCGGTCGGCCTCGCTGGGGGCAAAACCCGCCACGTCTATCGCCAGCTGGTTGACCTGGTCCT
>CAZXYV010000285.1:0-2888 GCA_964645025.1 uncultured Dehalococcoidaceae bacterium
AACCGGGGAGTGCCGTACCCAGATGCTTTGTAAATTTCAATTTTACCAGTGGAGATTGTCTTTTCCTGCCAAGTACCCAGAACGGTAGGGATGTACTCATCGGCGTTTTGATTGAAAACGGCATTTGCCGTGATATAGCCGCGAATGTAAAACCCTATCGACGTAGCTCCCCTGAAAAGCTCGATGAGCTGAGAGGCATCACAGCCTATTACAATATCATGGGTATTATGCCCGTAAGTGCCGGAGGTCCTGTTATCCGAGCTACCATTCATCCTCGCCCCAAAAGTATTGAAACCAGTGGCTGAATTGTAAACCTCAAGGATAATCCCTATGGCGCCAGGGCATTGAACGGATAAGTCAACCGTCTGCCAGGAACCTACGCTTGGGGTTAATGGGACTCCATCGGTGCCGATTACCACGTCCGGAGCTTTTGTGTAACCGAAAACATAAAGGGTTTGGGTGAAAGAGCTGTTGCTGTTATACTGGATGACTCGGTTGGCATCACAACCTACGATGACACCAGCCAGAACGCGCCCTGAAGCCCTTGCTCTTCGGTCATCTGTGCTACCCTTTTTTCTAAAACCATAACCTACTGCGTTTGCATCTGTATGGTTAAATAGACCGACTATGCCGTTAGCTCCAGATGGTATATAGCCAGACAAATCAAGGTCTGCCCACGCACCGCCCGTTCCGGGAATGTTAGGGCCAATTGGAGTGATAGTAAAAAATCCGGCCAACTTCTAACCCCCCTCGTGTGGCCATTAAATTCTGTAAACCAGGACCAGAAGGAATACGGTCGTATAGTTCACGGCGCCGGCATTATCGGAATCTACGACGAACCTGAAGTCGTACTGGGCTGCCGAGGTGTCTACCAGGGAGGTTACGTCAACAGAGCCGACCCAGCTATCAGAGGCGCCATCTAGATTGACCAGTCCCAGGGTGGTCTGTGCTGTGAGGTCAATCTGGTCAGTGTATCCTCCGCTTGCCTTTTGCCCCTGAACCTTGAGGCTGATGTGGTGAGCGTTCGCAGCCTGGTTGGCCGCATGAATGCTCGCTACCAACAAAGCCCTGACCGGGGTTGCGCCTGTGGGGAACGTGGGGGTAATAGAGCCAGCGGTAAGATTTGTAGCAGCGGCGCTTGCCACCTGTTCAGAGACCGGGGTACTCGACCACTCTATCTCATGTTGAAACGAGGCTATCTTGTCCGTCGCGGCTTTAATTGCCGTCGCCACCACTCCGACGGCATTTACCGTGGCTTCATTCGCCGGAGACGCCGGCAGGGTATCCGTTTTTGCCTTAATCAGCAAGGAAGTAGCTTCATCGGCTGGGGTTGCTGGGATGAGGTCGGTCTGGGCTTTGATGTCGGTAAGGAGGACGGACACGCCCCCAGAAGAAACATTGAGGACCCGATACGGAGTCCCCTCTTTTATTTGGGCACTGAAGCCGACCGAAACGGTAATTTCCCCGGTCAGGTTATCAAAGCTATCTATCCCTTTATCCTCCCATGCGGCGTCAACTCCGGAGCCGATAAGTATCGCTTTACCGCTGAGGAAGTCATTTTTACCAATCAGGTTGGAATCTATCAGGGTGTTGTTACCCGGTGTGGCGCCATCTGCGGTCGTGACTCCGGAATAGGAGGTTAGAGCCTCAAGTATTGCCTCCCGGGCTAAAGCATAGTGTTTGTCTACCATTTCACTCCTGAATCACTGCTGAAATTATTAGAATGCCCGTCGTTGGGGAGGTGGCGATCGTTATCTTACAGCCGATATATGGGTGCCAGTCATCCCAGGCTAATCCTATGGAAATCTTGCCACCGGCGGCGCAAGGTTGGGCTGTGTTTATATCAACAGCCCCGTTCACCGTATTCCCTATATTACCCGTGGCTTGTATCTGGACGGCCTGGTCAAGCGATGAATCCACTCTAAGGAGTAACCTCTTGCCCCTGGTCCAGTTGGCCATCTTATCACTTTTAAGGGTGCCTGTAGCTCTAATAGCCTTCCTAAATATCTCCTCAGGCTCTTTAGCTACCCAGGGGGCGGTGAATTCCAATGCCCCTATCTGTTCTTTTATCTCGTCAAGCTTGCTTGTGATCGGTTCCCACCCCGGCCATTCTATAGTAGGAGTTGTTTCTGGAGTTGTTGGCACCCATGCCGACAGCAGGGCTATCAGCTTGTCAAGCTTGGTGCAGAGCTCATCAACGTGGTCCCACGGGGCCAGCCGGGGAGTGGTGGGCTTTGGTGGTGGATATATTTTGCCTTCTGCCATAATTCCCCCCTATCAAAAAGGGCAGGAGGCTTTTTACCCCTGCCCTTTTACTCTTTTGAGCAGCAGAGGGGTGCCTCGCTGCCAGGCTTTGCCTCTTATATCATTCCTCAGGCTCGGGTTCCGGTTTGGCCGGTAGCGGCTTGCACTCTTTGGCCTCTACTTCCATTACGGGCGCATTGGTAACCAGGCGCATGAAGGGAATATCATGGCGGTTTAACCCGGGGGCCGTGTTAATTGCATTCCTCAGGTCTACCCACTCCACCTCTTCCAGGAGAACCTTACCGTTGGCATTACGAATCTTGCGGGCTAGATCGTCCCGTTGCAGTAAGGCCTCCCCGCGGAGGTCGAGCTCCTGGTGGAAGAGAACCTCGATCGCCGAAGCCTTCACGTCGTAGATGTTGGCCTTGGCTATCTCGGAGGCCACCTTCAAGAGAGCAACGTCATCGTTTCCGGCCAGTGCCCGGGAAAGCTTCTTCTTGAGCTCATCGAGGTTGTCCAGGCCAACAACGATGCTGGAAAGTTCAAGTTGTCGCATATTACTTTCCCCTTTTGGCCCGGGAGGGCTTAGTTTCGGGTTCCGCCTCCGTCTCCGCTGCCAGCTCTGACTCGTGTTCGGGGGCTGC
>CAZXYV010000286.1:0-2881 GCA_964645025.1 uncultured Dehalococcoidaceae bacterium
ACCACAATATTCACCAGTTTCCCGGGGACATATATTATGTTAACTACATTCTTCCCCACGAGGTAGGGCTTAACTTTCTCCTGTTTAGCGGCCAGCTTCTTGGCTTCGGCCTCGGTGACCGACGCCGGTACCGTCACCCTGTCCCGTAACTTGCCATTCACCTGAATGACCAGGGTAATTTCTTCCAGCTTGATTAACGCTTCGTCCCACTGCGGCCAGCGCTGGTTGTGAATGCTGTATTTACCACCCGTCCTCTCCCAGAGCTCCTCCGCCAGGTGCGGGGCCGTCGGCGCTAACAATAAAAGCAATGTCTTGACGGATGACTTCCAGGCTACGGCGGAAACGCTGCCCGCCTCTTTGCCTTTGCCCAGGTAGTTGGAGAACTCCATGAGCGCCGCCACCATGGTGTTGAAATGGAGCCTCTCCATATCCTCGGTGACCTTCTTGATGGTCTGGTGGGTCACGCGGACGAGCTCTTCATCGCCACCGTCACTGGAAGGACTGTACCCGTCGAGCGCCAGGTTCCAGACGCGGTTGAGCCACCGGCTCATGCCGGAGATGCCGCTATCGTCCCACTCGCCACCCTGCTCCCACGGCCCGACGAACATGAGATAGGCGCGCACCGTATCGGCGCCCAACTCGCCGACATAGACGTCCGGGTTGACGACATTCCCCCTGGATTTGCTCATCCTCCGGTGCTCGGCGATGATAATGCCCTGGTTGAACAGTTTCGTAAAAGGCTCACCGAAATCCACCAGCCCCATGTCCTTGATGGCCTTGATAAAAAAACGGGTATAGAGCAGGTGCATCACCGCGTGCTCGGCGCCGCCGGTATAGATGTCCACCGGCAGCCAGTGCTTGACCGCCTTCGGGTCGAAAGCTTCTTTAGCGTAATGGGGACTGCAATAGCGCAGGAAGTACCAGCAGGAGCACATAAAGCCGTCGATGGTATCCGTCTCGCGTTTGCCCGGCCCGCCGCATTTCGGGCACTTTGCATTAATGAACTTTTCATTGTATTTCAGCGGGGATTCGCCCGTAGGCCGGAACTCGGCGCTTTCCGGCAGCAGCACCGGCAGGTCTTTCTCCGGCACGGGGACAATGCCACACTTAGCGCAATAAATCATGGGGATAGGCGCGCCCCAGTAGCGCTGGCGGGAGATAAGCCAGTCGCGGATTTTGTAGCTAGTGGTGCGTTTGCCCCACCCCTTCTGCTCCAGATATATGGAGACCGCCTCGATACCTTTTTCGCTGTTTAGTCCGTTGAACTGACCGGAGTTTACCATTTTCCCCGGCTCGATATAGGCTTTTTGAAGCTCTTTACCGTCCCAGTCCGGCGGTGCAATGACCACCGGTATCGGTAAATCATATTTCTTCGCGAAAGCGAAGTCGCGCTCGTCGTGGGCGGGCACGGCCATGACCGCACCGGTGCCGTAGGAAAGCAGGACGTAATCGGCAATCCAGATGGGCACCTTCTTCCCGTTGAGACGATTAATGCAGTAAGCGCCGGTGAAGACGCCGTCCTTTTCCTTTTCCGTGGACAGCCGCTCGATTTCCGTGAACTGGCGGCACCGGGCGATATAGGCCTCGATGGCCGCTTTTTTATCCGGCGAAGTCAGCTTGGCCACCAGCGGGTGCTCCGGCGCCAGTGCCATGAACGTGACGCCGTAGACGGTATCGGGGCGGGTGGTAAAAATGCGGATTTCTTTTTCGGCCACGCCGGGGTGGTCGAGGGCGAAGGAAATTTCGGTGCCCTGGCTTTTGCCCACCCAGTTGCGCTGCATGATTTTAATGCGTTCCGGCCAGTCGATGCCTTCGTGCTGCATGAGCTCATCGGCATATTTGGTAATGCGGAGGAGCCACTGCTCCAGGTCGCGCCGGACGACCTCGGACTCGCAGCGCCAGCAGCGGCCGTTTTCAACCTGCTCGTTGGCCAGGACTACCTGGCACTGGGGACACCAGTTGACCGGTGCCTTGCCGCGATAGGCTAAATCATGTTCAAAAAGTTTGGTAAAGAACCACTGCGTCCACTTATAGTACTCCGGCTGGCACGTGATGACCTCCCGACTCCAGTCGTAGATAGCGCCGATACTTTTTAACTGGCGGCGCATATTATCGATGTTCTGCATCGTCCAGGTATAAGGATGAATGCCCCGCTGGATGGCGGCGTTCTCGGCCGGCAGGCCGAAGGCGTCGAAGCCCATGGGGTGCAGCACATTGAAACCCCGCATCCGCTTGTAGCGGGCGAAGACATCCGAAGGCGCCATGGCGTACCAGTGGCCGATGTGAAGGTCACCGGAGGTATAGGGGAACATGGTGAGGGCGTACCACTTGGGGCGGGGGTCGTTATCCTTGACCTCATAAAGCTTATCGTCGGCCCATTTTTGCTGCCATTTGCTGTCTAACGTCTTCGTGTCATATTTTTCCGCCATAGTTATACTCCAAAATTATATCTTGCAGTCATTTTAGCAATAATAGACATAGTATGTAAATAAACGATGCTTTTAAAGGACTAACCTCACCCCCTGACCCCCTCTCCAAACGGAGCATGAGAGTAAGCGTTAATATATTGTTTGTAGAGGGGGAATTTGAAGGAAAGAGGGGTCTGCACCCCTCTTATACACCCCGTTCTTATAGGAGAAGAGGTTTCGAGAGGGGGCTCCGTCCCCTCTCTCTTAAACTCCCCTCTCCAGCCAAAGGAACTCCGATTTCATTAATAATCAGGCTGGAGAGGGGATACAGGGGTGAGGTGAGCATGGAAAAACAGAGTGCATATTGTTTCTAAACCTTGCGCTGTCTCCGTTTTTCACTTAGAATAGGATAGCCCGTGCCGAAGTGGCGGAATGGCAGACGCGGCAGTCTCAAAAACTGTTGAGGGGCAACT
>CAZXYV010000287.1:0-2881 GCA_964645025.1 uncultured Dehalococcoidaceae bacterium
GTGATAACATCTTCATCGAACAGGCCGCCGAGGCTATCCAGAAATGCGATGCCGTACTTTCTCTAGGTTGCGGTGCAGGCGTTCAGGCGATAGCGGAGCGGTATCCTCAAAAACCTGTTTATGCCGGTCTTAATACTGCCTTCCTGGGGATACTTGAGGAAAGAGGCGTCTGGGCGGAGAAATGCGCCGCCTGCGGGTCGTGCGTGCTGGATAAATACGGCGGTATTTGTCCGGTGACACGGTGCGCCAAACATATGCTCAACGGACCGTGTGGCGGTTCGCGTGAAGACCGCTGCGAAGTCCGGCCTGACCGTCCTTGCGCCTGGCAACTCATCTACACGCGTTTAAAAGGTATCGGACAGCTCGACAGGCTCAAACAAATTGAATCCCCTAAGAACTGGAGCTCGAGTCTCAGTGGTGGACCTCGTGTCATTATACGCGAAGACCACAGGATTTAGTTCGGGACTTTGGAGACCCACTAAAAAAGGGGGGCGAGTATGATAGGTCAAGAAATTCACGAGGTAGAGAGGAAAGTAATATCGATTCTCAAAATTCTGAGCGATTCACCGGAACCTGTGGGGGCTGGACTTATTGCATCCCGGCTGAAAGACTATGGCGTTTGCCTGAGCGAAAGAGCGGTCAGGTATCACTTGCTGCTTTTAGATGAACGCGGTCTTACCCAAAACAACGGCAGGAGGGACGGCAGGTTGATTACCCAGTCGGGACTGAACGAACTTCACAACGCCCTGGTTGGCGACCGGGTAGGTTCGGCGATGGCCAGGATAGAGACGCTAGCCTATCGGATTTCCTTTGAACCGGAGGAGCGAGTGGGGAACGTGCCTATTAACGTGTCGCTTTTCCCCGCGGATAAATTCAACCAGGCTCTTAAAGTGATGAGGAATATTTTTAATAATAAACTGGGTTTTAGTGATTTGGTAGCCATAGCGGGCGAGGGAGATAAGCTGGGCGAAGTCACCGTACCAAAAGGTAAGGTAGGGCTGGCGACGATATCGGGTATTGTGATTAGCGGGGTTCTTCTTCGAAGCGGCATCCCGCTGGATTTCAAGTTCGCCGGCTTGTTGCAAATCAGGAAACGGGAGTGTGTACGCTTTGTCGACCTTATCAATTATACTGGCTCGTCCCTGGATCCCTCTGAGGTATTCATTGCCAGCAAGATGACCTCGGTCAGTGGCGCGGTCAGGGAAGGTAATGGAAACATAATAGCCAGCTTCTGTGAATTCCCGGCTCTGGCCCTATCTAAAGCGGAGGCGGTCATCAGGCAACTGGAGACGGTGGGTATCACTGGTCTATACAAAATCGGAGGAGACGGCGAGACGGTTTGCGAGACCCCGGTGGGGATGAGCAGGGTCGGCATTATTCTTTCCGATGGATTGAATCTGGTGGCGGTAGCTGCTGAGGCCGGGATAGAAGTGAAAAACCATGCTATGAGCGGAGTAATTGACTTTAGGAAGCTGAGGAGCTTACACGACGTGTAAAAAATAAGGCAGTGATGAGCTGCCCCCCAGAAATCAGTCCAACTTTTATTGGGCTGGTTTATTGATTATATCATGAGCCATGATTCTTCGGTTGCAAGTAACATGTTTATCCTGGCCGCTTTTTTCTTTATATAAATTTAACCTCTCTGTAATCTATTCGTAACATTGACCCTTTAAAATGAAGGCATCTGGACTTTTAGGAGGTCGGGATGTCTATCAACGCGGCGGATACCGTCTGGATTCTCATCTCATCGGCGCTGGTGATGCTGATGACACCCGGCCTTGCCCTGTTCTACGGCGGCATGGTGCGGCGTAAAAACATCCTCTCCACCCTGATGATGAGCTTCGTCTGCCTCGGCCTGGTCGGCCTGCTCTGGGTGCTTTACGGCTACAGCTTGAGCTTCGGGGCAGACAAGGGCGGATTCATCGGTGGATTCAACTTTCTTGGCCTCAACAACGTGGGGCAGGCGCCTTCTGCCGTTTACGCCACCACCGTGCCTCACCTCGCCTTCATGATATTTCAGGCGATGTTCGCCATCATCACCGTGGCCCTGATTACCGGCAGCATCGTGGAGCGCATGAAGTTCAGCGCCCTGCTCATCTTTGCCACCCTGTGGCTGACCGTAGTCTATATTCCCGTCGCCCATTGGGTCTGGGGCAGCGGCGGCTGGCTGGCGAAACTCGGCGTTCTGGATTTTGCCGGTGGTTCCGTCGTTCATATCAATGCCGGTATCTCGGCGCTGGCCCTGGCTTTATTGCTGGGGAAACGGCGCGGTTTTCCCGCGGACGCTATGGAGCCGAATAACATCCCACTGGTGGTGCTGGGGGCCGGGCTGCTCTGGTTCGGGTGGTTCGGCTTTAATGCCGGTAGTGCCCTAACCGCCGGCGGGCTGGCGGCCAACGCCTTCGTCACTACCAATACCTCGGCGGCAGCCGCGGCTCTAACGTGGATGGTTATCAGCTGGATTTACCGCCGCCCGACCATCCTCGGCATGGTCACGGGCGCGGTGGCCGGCCTGGCCACGGTGACTCCGGCCGCCGGCTATGTTTCACCACTGGCGGCAATCGGCATCGGCGTCGCAGCATCTATCGCTTGCTACTACAGTATGCTGCTCTTCAAGACCAAACTCGGTTTCGATGATTCCCTGGACGTGTTTGCAGTCCACGGCATCGGCGGTATCCTGGGTATGCTCTCGGTCGGAATCTTTGCCAGCCTGGCAGTCAACTCCACCGGGGCCGACGGCTTGATAGCGGGCAGCGGGGTGCAGCTCTTAAAGCAACTCATCGGTGTCGTTTCCGTCGGCGCTTACGCCTTCGTCGTCACCCTGATACTCGGTAAAATCATTGATATTACTATCGGGCTGAGAGTAGGCCAGTCCGAGGAA
>CAZXYV010000288.1:0-2861 GCA_964645025.1 uncultured Dehalococcoidaceae bacterium
TGTGGCGGACAGTGAAATATGAGGAGGCATATCTGAAAGCATATCAGTATGGAAGAGATGCTAGAATCAGTCTTGGCAGCTACTTCAGTTTCTATAACACCGAGCGTCCCCACCAGGTAATGAGCTACCGAACGCCAGCCGAGGTATTTACTTCAATCCCGGTAGAAGCTACCAATAGAGATGTGGTAGAACCCTTAAAACCAGACCCCTTGAGAATAGCGGGACCCACACTTAGCCCCTATTCTGTTTTAATGATGGGGGCCACCTCACCATATTACTCGCCATGGTAATTGAAGATATCAGCCTGAGAATGTTCCTCGCTTCTTATCTGAGTTCAATAGGAACAAGGCTGGGGACAGGGAAATTATTTCAACCTATAAATAAATCGTGCTTACTTATAATGTACGGTAATAAAATCCTTTTTCCAGTGCTTGGCTACCATCCAGGCACCTTTTTACGTCTATTAACACCGGCCTTCTATTCGCAATGGCTTTCAGCCCATCCAGGTTAATCTTTCCGTTTTCTTTAAAGGCATCGTGAGCCACAGCCAAAATGATACCGTCAAATTTGGTTTCTTGTTTCAGACTTTTTAAAATTTTTATACCGAATTCATCTTCAGCATTTTTTAATGTCGGGTCATAACCAAAGGTATCAATGCCGTATTCTTGAAGCTCTTTTATCACCACTTTCACGGGCGTCTCCCTTGTATCGGGGACATTCTCTTTGTAGGTCAGGCCCATGATGAGGACCTTGGACTCTTTAATGACCTTACCCACCGCGTTAAGGGCTTTTATGGTCATTTCGGCTACATGTTTGGCCATATAATCATTAAGCTCTCTACCCGCCAGGATAACCTGGGAATGATAGCCGAGCTCCCTGGCTTTATGAACCAGAAAATAGGGGACCACTGGTATGCAATGTCCGCCGACAAGCCCCGGGGAATAGCGGTGAAAGTTCCATTTGGTGGCCGCAGCATCAAGGACATCTTTGGTATCCATGTTTAGCCTTTCAAAGATGAGTGATAGCTCATTCATCAGGGCAATGTTCAAATCCCTCTGGATATTCTCAACAAGCTTGGCCGCCTCGGCTGTCTTGATATCCTTAGCCTTGAAAATACTACGGGTTGCCTTAGAGTAGAGTTCGGCAACGAGTTCGGTGGTCTCCTTATCCATCGCGGAAACTATCTTGGTGATTTTATCGGTAGTATGTTCGTCATCACCTGGGTTTACCCTCTCCGGGGAATAGGCAACCTTGAAGTCCTCTCCACACCTGAGTCCGGACTCTTTTTCCAATATCGGTTTGACAATCTCTTCAGTGACACCGGGATAAACGGTTGATTCCAGAATGACTATGCTTCCCTCCTTCATGTTCTGCCCCACAGTTTGCGCAGCACTCTTTACATAGGTCAGGTCAGGTTCCTTGGACTCTGTCACTGGCGTGGGCACACAGATACTTATGAAGTCAGCCTCAGTTATTTTATTGGCATCGGTAGTGAAGGTAAGTTTCGGGTTGTTGTTGGTACGGTTCAACTCGGCTATTCTGTCACTTTTGATATCAAAGCCAATTACCCGAAGACTTTGGGCAAACGTCTTAGCCAAAGGCAAGCCCACATAGCCTAAACCGACAACGCAAACCGTTGCTTCATCTACATTGAGTTTAAGACTCAAAGCCTCTTTTTCAAAGATTTTACTACCCACAACGGTATATAAAGGCATATCTTGAGTGTTTTCTACAGACCTCCGGACAGACATCTATGATAGCTCCTTTCTTTTCAGACCTATTTTCAGTGCCCTATATTAATACTAATTTTCTGGGGTTGGAACAGGGTAAATATATGTCAAGATTCGGTTAGAATTGGGGGTGTAGGGTAGCTGGAACCTACCGGAAAATAGCTTTCATTTTTCGTAGCATATGATAACTGCCTGAGACACTGGCTTTGAAAAGCAAGAATTGCTCGCTTACTTCTATGCGTTTAAGTTGATATAAATCAGAGGTCTCGTCGTTGAAACCGTGCGCAATAGTAACCGCCGATTTATAACCGTATTCCTTTACCTTAGCAATTACTCTTTCGTCGTACGAACCTGCAGGGTAGCAAAAATGTTCTATCTTACGACCTATGTTTTTTTCGATCTCAATCTTAGAATTATATATTTCATCTTCGAGCTCCCCATCTGAAGTGAGATTCACACAGTTAGGGTGTCTTCGAGTATGGCTGCCGATTTCAAGCACACCTGGATCTAATTCTTTAACCTGTTCCCAGCTAGCCATGGTAAACTCTTTCGGGACGTCATCTAATTCTAAATTGTTGAACTGCTCCAGGTGTTCGAGTCTTTCCTTGTCGGGCATCGCTCGTAATTTCGCTTTTATATCCTTCATTGCATATTCATATGACTGCTTATCCCCTAGTTGGTAATGGACTTTCTCTCCTTTGAAGATAAATTCAAAGTTCCCCTTCTTTTGATTTCTTATCACTGTTTCTACATAATCCGTCCACAACAGCTGGCTCGTCCCTGTTAAATCAGATACCAAATAGAAACACCCCCTGGCGCCAAACTCCTGTAATACGGGGTAGGCATTCTCAACAACATTTTTAAACCCATCATCAAAAGTGAGCACTACCGATTTGACTATCCTTTTTTTGTTCTTAATAGCATCGATTAATTCTGTCAAACCCACAAATGTATATCCTTTACGCCGTAGATATTCCAGGTGTTTCTTGAGGAGCAACCTGGGAACATGCCTTTCATCGAAACCCTTCAGTAAATCAAAACCTTCGTCGCTTATGCCGTGATACCACAAAATCACTGCTTTCTTTCGATTCATCATCCGGCATAGCGCGTTTATCCCCAGAATATCCAGCA
>CAZXYV010000289.1:0-2858 GCA_964645025.1 uncultured Dehalococcoidaceae bacterium
TCCGGCTTGATGCCTGATTTCAGGTGCAGATTGTCCACGTTCTGGGAGATGAGGAAGGCCAGCTTGCCCAGCTTCTGGAGCTCTACGATAGCGATATGCCCGGCGTTCGGCGCAACGCCGGTCCAATTCTGTTCGGGGGTAGCAAGACCCTTATCACGGCGCGTCCACAGTCCGTCTGGCCCGCGGAAATCTCTCAATCCGGAATCCGTACTGATGCCGGCACCGGTGAATACCACCAGGTATTGTGATGCCAGCAGCCACTGCGCCAGGTCGCTAATTCTCCGGTCTAGGTCTGTCATCGTTAGAATTCTCCGCTAATGGTTCCAATCTAATATTATAACTGATATTTTATGACGTCAATAAGGTAAAGTTTGACAATGTGTCCCGTTTTCCCTGACGATTTACCGTCATTTCCCAAAATAGGCGGCTTTTACGATATCGCTGGTCTTAAAAATTTCAATATCACCCTCTAAAGCAATCCTGCCGACCTGTAGCGCGTAGCCCCGATGGGCCACCCCGAGCGCCAGGGTAACGTTTTGCTCTACCAGCAGAACGCTGATGCCCCTTTGATTAATCGTTTTTATTACCGGGACCAGCTCGGCGATGAGCCGGGGGGCCAGTCCGAGAGAAGGTTCGTCCATGATAAGCAGTTTCGGAGCGGCCATCAGACCGCGCCCGATAGCCGCCATCTGCTGCTCACCGCCACTTAAAGTACCGGCTTTTTGGTTTCGTCTTTCGTACAGTATGGGGAAGTGTTCAAAGACCATATCCATATCGCGTTTAATACCCGCTTTATCATTTCGCAAACTGGCGCCCAGCTTCAGATTACTCATCACCGTCAGGTAAGGGAATAGTCTTCTGCCCTGCGGAATATGCACCAGGCCGAGTTTAACAATATCCGAGGGACTGACGCGATTTATTTTACGGTCGTTAAACCATATTTCGCCGGAGGCCAAAGGTATCAAGCCGGAAAGCGCCCTTAACAAAGTGGTTTTACCGGCTCCGTTGGCACCCACCAGGCTAACTACGGAACCTTCGGCGACCTCCATGGAAACACCGTGTAGGGCCGTAGCCTTCCCGTACTGGACGGTCATATTATCAATTTTGAGCAGCATTTACTCCCCCAGATACGCCTTAATTACCTCGGGATGGCAGGTGACATCCGCCACCGAACCGTCGCAAATCTTCTGGCCGAAGTTAATGGCCACCACCCGGTCACACAGGTCCAGAATCTGCATATTATGCTCTATCACCAGGATAGTCACCCCTTGTTGCCGCATTTTTTGCATAATCCCCATGGTAAAAGTTATCTCATCAGCATTCATACCGCCCAGGGGCTCATCCAGCATGAGCAGTTTGGGCTGGACGGCCAGTGCCCTGGCTATTCCCAGCATTTTCTGGTAACCGTGGGGTAAATTTTTCGCCAGTTCGTCCTTGACCTTGGTTAAACCGACCAGTTCCAGAATCTGGCTCGATTTCTCCAGGGCGTAGGCTTCATGGCGACAGTAAGCGCGGGTATTAAAAAGAGTGCACCAGAAGCTGCTTCTGGAGTGTAAATAGACCGATGCAATCACATTTTCTAGTGTGGTAAAATTGGCAAAGAGAGGCGTGAGTTGAAAAGTCCGGCCGATGCCGCCGGCGGCAATAGTATGCGGGCTTTTGCCTGTGACCACCCGGCCATCGAAAATGACCGAACCCGAGTCCGGCCTGATTACGCCGGTAATCAAATTGAATATGGTGGTCTTGCCGGCGCCGTTGGGGCCGATTAGCCCCACGATATTACCTTCTTCAACAGCCATGCCGAATTTACTGACGGCTGTTAACCCGCCGAAATTTTTGGATATATTAATTACTTCAAGGAGCACGGCTGATTACCTCTTTTTCCAGACGGTTTTTCCCTTCTTTACGTACTCTTTGCGCCCAGCTTTTTAGTTGCGCGGGTAGACCGGCCAGGCCCTGGGGCATCAAATATAGCACCACCAGCAGGACGGCGGCGAAGATAAAGGGAACGTATTCCTTTAAACTGCGCGCAAAGGTCTGCACGAGCAGGAGAACGGCCGTACCGACAATCGGCCCGTAAAACGAGTTGACCCCGCCGACCATCATGTAAATGAACATATAAATGCTCGTGAAGAAGCTGAATGTGGTCACCGATAATACTACGAAGTAATGCGCGTAGGCGGCCCCGGCCAGGCCGGCAAATAAGCCCCCTAGAGCAAAGCAGATAATTCGCTGTCTGGTCTCGTCGATACCTATACTCGAAGCTACCAGATGGGATTGGGCTACTGCTTTCCACGTCAGGCCGATACGGGAGAACTCCAGCCTGTGCATGATGAAAAGGCAGACTATGGTCAACACCAGGAAAAAATAGTAATAGGGTATTTTGGATATTCCGAACAGTGTCGGAATCCCTACCATTCCGGATTGGCCTCCGGTGAAATCCTGAAACAACTCATTTATTGCCAGCACCGCCATGCCGAAAAAGAGGCTGATCATGGTAAAATAAAGTCCTCTCAACCTGGAAAACGGGATGGCAACCAGCAAAGCCAGAATAAAAGTCAGTAGGGCGCCGAGGGGGATGGTCAGCCAGGGCGTCCAGCCGAAATTTTTAGCGATGACCGCCGAGGTATAAGCCCCGGCGCACATGAAACCGGCATGTCCCAGGGATATCTGGCCGGAGAGGCTGATTAGCCTCAGGCTGCTGGTCATGATGATGTAGATGAAGACCCCGATTAATATATGTATGTAGTACAGCGACATACCCATAGGGGGCAGCAGGAATAGTATAATTACCACCAGAGCCGCAATCGCCGCCCCGGTATACTTCCCCCTACCGGTGATAAACCGCATTTTTCGCA
>CAZXYV010000290.1:0-2846 GCA_964645025.1 uncultured Dehalococcoidaceae bacterium
CGAACCGGTCTCCATAGAGGTCGCGGCAGAAGAAAAACCTTAACGTAGAATTATTACCGGGTCACAGGGGGGCAGGTGCACGCGCCCCCTTTTTTATTAGTGAACGCAGGCACATCTACCTATTATTGCGAGGAACGCAGTGACGAAGCAATCCGTATCTTTGAGATTGCCACGGGCTTCGCCCTCGCAATGACAAAGAAGAATGTAAACTATCTCGTACCTACAGGGTTAGTTAGCCTGCACCCGGATATGCTATAATTCTGGCTGTGAAAGTCTCCAGGCTGGGCGAGTTCGGGCTCATTGACCTCCTCGCTAAAATGATTGCCGCGGCCAGGGTAGACCGACTCGCCCCGGAACGGCCCCTCATCGGCATCGGCGATGACGCCGCCGCCTGGCGCACCAACGACTCCATCGAGCTGGCCACGGTGGACACCATGGTACAGGATGTCCACTTCTCACCGGACACCACCCCCTGGCGGGAGCTCGGCTGGAAATCCCTGGCCATCAACCTCAGCGATATCGCCGCCATGGGCGGTACGCCGGAATATGCCCTGGTAGCCCTGACCCTGCCGGAAGACACTAAAGTCGCGGACGTCACCGCGCTTTACGAAGGCATAATTGAACTAGCCCGGCAGTCCCGCACCGCCATCGTCGGTGGCAATATCAGCCGGGCGCCGTTGGTATCCGTGACCATCACCGTTATCGGCCGCAGTCTGGATAAAGACATGCTACGGCGGTCTGCCGCCAGGCCCGGCGACACGATAGCCGTCACCGGCCACCCGGGCAGCGCCGCCGCCGGACTGGAAATGCTCGCGAACAAGCTCAAGTTTAAAACGGATATTGCTGAATATCTAAAAAATGCCTTTCTCCACCCGGTGCCGCGCCTCGCCGAGGGGCAGCTTCTCGTTAAAAACGGTGTCAAAGCGGCCATAGATATCAGCGACGGTCTCCTCTCCGACCTCCGCCATATCTGCGAGGCGAGTAAGGTCAGCGCCCGCATCGATGCCGAAAGCCTGCCGATCCATCCTTTCGTTAACGAGAGCTTCGGGGAGAAGGCGCAGGGACTGGCGCTCTCGGGGGGGGAAGACTACGAGCTCCTTTTCACGGGTAGAGCCGCCGTCATCGACCGTGTGAAGGCGGAGATAAAGTGCCCGGTCACCACCATCGGCGAAATCATGGCCGGCGAGCCGGGTAAAATAGAACTACGGGACGCCCGCGGTAAAGTCGTTAAAATAACTAAAACGGGCTGGCAACATTTCTAGAACGGAGACAACTCTATGATAGCTGTACCTAAAGTGACTCTGAACTCGGACCTGAACGAGGGGTTCTGTTTCGGGTGCGGTGGCAATAATCCCATCGGACTGAAACTGCATTTCGTGAAGGAAGGCGATGTGGTCAAGGCTGAGTTCACGCCCGATAAAGCCCACCAGGGCTGGCCGGGTCTGCTTCACGGCGGTATCCTGGGCTGCCTGCTGGATGAAGCGATGAGCAACGCCGCCTATGCCACGGGCAACACCTGTTTGACCGCCAGCATCACTATCAGACAACGGCAGCCGATAAAGGTGGAAGAACCGCTGGTAGTCACCGCCCGCGTAACGCGGTACCGGAAAAAGCTCATCGAGACCGAGGGGCAGGTATGCCTTAAAGATGGCACCGTTGTCGCCGAAAGCACCGCCAAGCAGTTCGTCGCCGAAAACGAGGCGGGGAAAGTCGATAAAGTCCGGGAGAACCGCAGCCATGTCTGAAGGTCGTCTGGAGGCTGTCATCTGGGACATGGACGGCGTTATCGCCGATACCGCCGAATACCATTACCTGGCCTGGAAGGATGCCTTTGCTAAAAAGGGCGTAAACTATACTCGAGAAGAGTTTATGCGCCACTTCGGGCAGAGGAATGACACCATCATCAAAGACGCCCTGGGCGCTGCCGCCACACTGGAGGATTTAAACTCCATCAACGCGGAAAAGCAGGCGGACTACCGCCGCCGGGTGGCCGGCCATATCCAGGCACTGCCCGGGGCCGTCGAGCTTATCAGGGCGCTCCAGGAGCATGGCATCAAGCAGGCGATAGCTTCCTCGGCCCCGCCGGAGAATATCGCCATCATCCTCCGGGGGCTGGGCATCGAGGACTGTTTCCAGGCTATCGCCTTCGGCACCGAGGTGCCGGAGGGCAAACCCAGCCCGCAGATATACCTGCTGGCCGCCCGGAAGCTCGGGATAAAACCCTTTAATTGCGTCGTCTTCGAAGATGCCATCGCCGGAGTGGAAGGCGCCAAACGCGCCGGCATGAAAAGCGTCGCGGTCACCAATAGCCACCCTGAAAGCAAGCTGGAGCAGGCCGACCTTATCGTCACCACGCTGGAAGGCATCAGCATCACCGATTTAGCCGGGCTCTTCCGTTCCGGCCATAATAAGAATAAATAACGTCAGGAGTACATCATGGAAAGGTCACTGGTTCTTATCAAGCCCGATGCCATGGAAAGGGGTCTGGCCGGGGCGATTATCGGCCGTCTCCAGGGGGAGGGGCTTAAGCTCATCGCGCTCAAGATGCTGCACATGGATAAAGCCCTGGCGGAGCGTCATTACGCCGTTCATAAGGGAAAATCCTTTTTCAACGACCTGCTGGACTCCATCACCTCCACCCCCATCGTAGCCGCCGTTTTCGAAGGCGAAGGAGCCGTGGAACGCATCCGTAGAGTCATGGGGGCCACCGACCCCGCTAAAGCCGCCCCAGGAACGATACGGAAGGACTACGGACTGGACAAGATGCAGAACTCGACGCATGCGTCCGACTCTCCGGAAAACGCGGCAAAAGAGATAGCCATCTTTTTCACCAAGAAAGAGATTTT
>CAZXYV010000291.1:0-2845 GCA_964645025.1 uncultured Dehalococcoidaceae bacterium
GGAAGATGCTCCTGGCCATGGCCGAAGACCTGCGGGTGGTCTTCATCAAGCTGGCTGACCGGCTGCATAATATGCGCACCCTGGACGCCCTGCCCAATGACAGGCAGATGGCCATCGCCCAGGAGACCCTCGATATATATACACCGCTGGCGCACCGACTGGGGATATGGGAACTGAAATGGCAGCTTGAAGACTGGGCCTTCCGGTATTTACAGCCCGGGAAGTACCAGGAAATCGTTGGGAAAGTGGATGCCAAACGGGCACAGCGAGAAAACTTCATCGCCCGGGCGATTGAGTTATTGAAAAAAGAGTTTGAACGGGTGGGCCTGGTGGCGGATATCTCCGGCCGACCGAAACATATTTACAGCATACATCAAAAAATTGAAAAGTACGAGGATATCGGCAAGTACTTCGATGAGATATATGACCTCCTGGCCATGAGAGTGCTGGTCGGTAACGTGGCGGAATGCTACAGCGCCGTCGGCATCATCCACAGCCTGTGGCATCCGCTGCCCGAGGCCTTTGACGATTATATCGGTAATCCCAAACCGAACGGCTACCAGGCGCTGCATACGACGGTGATGTGCCTCGGCACCACCCCGCTCGAAATCCAGATTATGACCCGAGAGATGTATCATATCGCCGAATACGGCGTCGCCGCCCATTGGCGCTATAAAGAGGGCAGCAAGACGGACATGCAGTTCGAGGAGAGAGTCGCCTGGCTCCGCCAGCTCATCGAATGGCACCGCGAGCTCTCCGGCGCCGAGGAATTCCTGGAGTCAGTCAAGACGGATATCTTCATCGACCAGGTTTTCGTCTACACCCCCAAAGGGGAAATCAAAGACCTGCCCAAGGGGGCGACACCGCTCGATTTTGCCTATCGCGTCCATACCGACCTGGGGCACCGCTGCATCGGGGCGAAGGTAAACGGCAAGCTGGTTTCCTTCAACTATGAGCTGAAGAACGGGGACGTCGTCGAAATTATCTCGGCCAAGGGGGCTAGAGCGCCGAGTCTGGACTGGCTCAATCCCAACCTGGGATATGTCCGGACATCACATGCCATGACGAAAATCAGGCAGTGGTTTAATAAACAGACGCGGGCGGAGAACATCGAGCGCGGCCGGCAGATGCTGGATAAAGAGCTGCGGCGGTTGGGCATCAAGACCGAGCGTGAGGTGCTGGCCGGGCTTTTCGGCTATCCGGGCCTGGATGACTTCCATGCGGCGGTCGGCAACGGCAGTGTGACCTCGCACCAGATTGTCCTCAAGCTGGCCGCCCAGGAGGAGAAGGCGGAACAGACAATTGCGGTTGCCCCTCCGAAAGTGGCGCCTTCCGGCGTGCAGGTCCTCGGCGTCGGCGACCTGATGACTAGCATCGCCCGTTGCTGTAACCCCGTCCCCGGCGATAAGATAATCGGGTACATTACGCGCAGTCGCGGGGTAAGCATCCACCGCGCGGATTGCCACAATATCGTGAACGAGGATGAAAAGGAACGCTTAATTCCGGTGGAGTGGGGACAGAGCGACCTGCTTTACCCGGTAAAGATACAGGTGGATGCCCAGGACAGGGTCGGCCTGATGCGCGATGTTACCACCGTCGTGGCCGAGGAGAAGGTGAATATCGCCTCCGTGAGCCTGGCCAACGGCAGCGACCAGAACATCACCATGTTTTTAACGCTGGAGACCAAAGGCCTGGCGCAGTTGAGCCAGCTTTTAAAGAAGATTGACGCTGTGAAAGGCGTGGTCAGCGTGAGCCGTATCGGCACTGAAGCATCCAAACCAGGCACCGGGGATAAGCCACCTCCGGCGACCGGAGCCGGTGATGCCGCTCAGAGCGGTAAATAGACTTTTGACCGTTGGCACATTTCAACCCCTTCTCCCACAAGGGGAGAGAGGACCGTGAATACTCTTTAACACTTATATTATTGCCCTGATACTATCAACCGTGGTATTATTTTCTGGTGACATCAATAAGGGGGAGGTAAACCTTGGGAAGTACATCAGCACAGAAGGAAGCGCGTGTCGCCTCGAAGAGGCATGAAAGGAATAAGTCCATCCGCAGCCAGGTTAAAACCGATATCATCAAGGCGGAAAGAATGATATTTTCCGGTGAGCTTGAAGCCGCCCAGGCAGCGGTAACGGCCGCGGTCAGCGCACTCGATAAAGCCGCCGGGAAAAAGATACTCCACGGCAACAATGCCGCCCGGCGTAAGTCGAGACTGCTGAAAAAGTTAGGTCAGGCTAAAGCCCAGCCCCCGGCGGCAACCAAGACGGAAAAAGCCGACTAACTGATTGGACCCCATAGCGGAGATAAACTACCGCCTTTTACTGGCGAGACGTAAGTCAGTTTTCTATTTAGTCCGAAGAAGGAATAGCTTTGGCTTCCTGCACCTGCATCGGTTGGCCATCGCAGGTTAATTCACCTTCGCCGGCTTTCGTGCAGAGAGCTTCGGTGCCACATTTAGCGCAACGATATCTTTTACCTAACTGGCTTGCCACTTTATGACCTCCTGTAGACAGGGTAGATTATTTCTTCTGCTCCATGGGCTGGCCGCAGCAGGTGATGGTGCCGGCGCCCCCCTTGGTGATAATCATCTCGGCGCCGCACTTGGTGCAGCGGTATCTTTTACCTACCTGATTTGCCATGTCTTATCACCTCTTTGAGATAATTTTCTTTATTATTATAAGCCGAAAGTACAATTATTGTCAAAGCTGGAGCTCCCCTATCTCAAATACCGGCCCGTCTTTACACACCTGCTTCAAGCCATTTTTCGTCCTGATGGTACAGCCGTAGCAGACGCCCGCCCCGCAGCCCATCATTATCTCTAAAGAAAGCTGGACGGGCT
>CAZXYV010000292.1:0-2826 GCA_964645025.1 uncultured Dehalococcoidaceae bacterium
CCCTGGCCTTCGAAGATGTCGATGATGAAGCGGGCGATGTCCTCTTTCTCTTCCAGGTTCATGCCCGCCATCGGCTCATCAAGCAGCAAGACTTCAGGCTCAAGGGCTAAAGCCCGCCCCAGTTCGACGCGCTTGCGCATACCGTAGGGGAGCGTGCCAACCACCTTTTTACGAATCGGCTCCATCTCCAGGAAATCGATGATATCTTCTACGGTCTTACGGTGGCGGACTTCCTCTTTGTGCGCCCAGCCGAAGTAGAGGGCGCTGGCGAGGGCGTTCTGCTTCATGACTACGTGCCGCGCCGCCATGATGTTGTCGAGGCTGCTCAGGCCGGTGTAGAGCTCGATGTTCTGGAAAGTCCGGGCGAGGCCCAGCTTGGCCGCTTTATCAGGGCGGATGCGGGTAATCCGCTTATCTTCGAAGTAGATATCGCCCTGCTGGGGTTTGTAAAAACCGTTGATACAATTAAGCAGGCAGGTCTTGCCGGCGCCGTTCGGTCCGATGATAGCCAGTATCTCTTTATCCCTGATATCCACGTTGATACCGACCAGAGACCTGACGCCGCCGAAGGAAAGCGAGAGGTTTTCGATACGTATCTTGGCCCCATTCGAGCTCATCTTTGTGGTTCTCTCTTTATCTGTAAAATTTAGTTGCCGAGCCACTTTTTCCGGTATTCAAGGATTCTATGACACTCGGTGCCGCCGCAACCCAGCGCTTTGCCCGAATGCTGGCTTTTTTTCTTGATTATCCCGGCGGTTTCTTTATCGGGCCAGGCATATTTATGATGGCCGGTGCATATCGAGGTACCGTCACCGTAGATTAATAGCGTGACTTCATCGTCAACATCGGCGCAGTAAATAGTCGTGGCGGTAATTTGCCAGTCAGCCATGCGATTAAGTCCAGTCTTATCGGTAGTTCAAATGTATATTACTATTAATGAGACTTGTAGTTCAAACGTGAGGGGGTAACTTGACATAATACTATTTACTCGTAATTGAATTATGTCGTCATTGCGAGGAGCATTGCGACGAAGCAATCCGCTATTCAGAGGTGTCGGATTGCTTCGCCTTCGGCTCGCAATGACAGGTGAATATCATTCCCGCAATTTACCTTGATATTGAGATACAGTCGAGGTAAAATAATTGGGATGGGTAGGGGAGGTCGAGAGGGTTTAGTGGATAATTTCTAATTAGCGGGGGCTCGTAGCTCAGAGGTTAGAGCGGGCGGCTCATAACCGCTTGGCCGTAGGTTCGAATCCTACCGAGCCCACTTTCTGAAATTAAAAATTCGTTTAATAACATTAGGTCCAGAGAAGTCCTTAACATAAAAGTACTATTGCCTGCCAAATAGCCAGTGTATATACTAAAATACTGTCATCTTCAGCGTAGTTTCTACCGGGAGAAGTTTACATGAATAAGATGGTAAGGAAAGGTCTGCTGGTACTATCAATATTTTTACTGCTCGGCGTTTTTTCCTGCCAGCAGGCGGGTGTTTCCCAGGCTGACTATGATAATCTCAAAAGCAAACTTAGCCAAGCCGAAAGCCAGCTAAAAGCACTCCAGCAGGCGGGTGTTTCCCAGGCTGACTATGATAATCTCAAGAGCAAACTCAGCCTGACCGAAAGCCAGCTAAAAGCGCTTCAGGAAAAGGCAGCCGGAGCCACAGCTACGGATAGCCTGTCCGCGGAGCTTAGTAAGACTATCGAGGGATTGAGAAAACAAAACGAACTGATTACCGGTCAGATTTCCGCTCTGGAAGTCCTGAAAACGAAGGCGGAAAACAGCCTTAAAGATCTAAACACGAAATACGCCGAGCTCCAGAAGCTGTATGACGCGCTATCCAAACCGGAAGTAATCACCGAAGAAAAGGTGGAGCAGGCCATCTTCGCGTTAATCAACCAGGAGAGGGTCAAAGCCGGTGTACCGGAGCTGGCCTGGGGCCGGAACCTTTCTAACATCACCAGGACGCACGGTAAATACATGTATGAAAACACCCGGTACGAACCGTCCACATGGCCGTTTTTCCAGGAAATCTACTGGGCGGCGGGATATAGCTCCACCGACAAGCTGGCTAACGGCACATTACTGGTATGGAAAAATTTTGAATATCGCTATGAGCACGGCATTCTATCCAAAGCCTTTAAATACGGGGCTGTCGGCGCTTACAAGGCTGGCGATGTTTTTTATATAACTTTCATGGCTGCCGATGTCCCGTGAAGATGAAAGCCTTGAAAAGGTCTTTAGAGCCTTGGTAAATCAAGAAATAGGCTTTAGCGGGGCGCTATCGTCCCGCCGCCGCCAGCGAATCAGTGCCTTTTTTATCCTCATCAACAGCGTACAGGAGGTAGTCAAGGCTGATGGTATATCCTTCGTAGTGCTGGCGGTCGAAGCGCGGTAGGCCCCAGTCGTAAGCGATTTCCTTGTCCCCGGATTTCACCAGCAGCCAGACGTGGTTGCTCTGGTCATAGTCTTCACCTTCGAGGTCCAGGTTGCCGACAATCGGTTTAGAATCTATACCCATCGACTGGAAATGACGGTACATGGCCAGGGTGGCGTCATCGCAATCGAACACAGGCGATGGCTCCGACAGGCGCGGGAAGATAACCGGGCTGAGCCGCGGCAGCGTTAGCGTGACGGTCAGCGCCACGAAGACGAAAGTTATTATTTTATAAAAACTGCTGGAGAAAAATCCCATTCCGGTATAATTATAAAAGAGTAATCTAAAGGACCGAAGGGATTTTCATTAAGGTTTGCTAAAGGTTTGATTAAACTTTCATAAAGCGCGGCGAGTTTAGCTGGCGATAAAAATAAAAAGATAATGAAAATA
>CAZXYV010000293.1:0-2818 GCA_964645025.1 uncultured Dehalococcoidaceae bacterium
AAACAGGCACTGATGACCATCGCTTCCTCAATCGTAGGCACCACCATTTCCTTGACCAGATGCCGGGCTGACAAGGCCAGCCCCAGGTCTTTCAGTAAGGCAGCATGATGAAGCTCCTTGAGTTCGTTCGGAGACATGTTGAATTCGTTGGCAATGGCCAGTGCGTTCTTTGCCACTCGTTGTGAACTTTCAACATCAAAGAAATATCCGGTAGCATGCATCCGTTGAGACATCTCACGGCTGATGATCAGAATGGCTTCCAGGGTAGAAATTTGTTCGATTTCTTGCTGCATCAATCGTTCCTGTTGCTTTTCGAGGCGGCTGCTGAAATCCTCTGCCAGATACAGGGACCGATTACAGAGTATCCCTAACTCCTGAACCCGGCTGCGAAGTCTATCCAGGCTCTCTTCAAATGCGGCGGGTATCTTCCCGGTAAGCGAGCCCAACAACTCCCGTATATTCTGAAGTTCCGCCCGCGCCTGGTTTCGGCTTACGGATGTGGCGAATACCAGGGCATTGAGTTCATGCATCCAGCTCTGCCATTTTCGGGGGATAATTACGGTATAAATTGTGCCTTGCCCTTTTTCACTGGTAATGTTCAGCTTCCCGCCCAGGCCCTGCATCAGTAGTCTGGCCGGGTAGAGCTTAATCACCATCGCATTGTGTTGTACATCTTCCGGCGGATTTTGTTGCAGCTTGGCCAGTACCCGGCGGCTGATACAGTGACGGGGGTTGGTAATCTGCACAGTAATAAACTCATCATTCTTGTTAGAAATACCTATCTGCAGTCGGTCTCCGGGTGCACTCGTTTCAACGGCTGCTCTTAAGATGTGTATCAGGCTTTGAGACAGGCTCTTACCATCAACTATAAGCTGCTCGGTGCTACCGGCAGCTTGAATGTCAATCGAGATTCCTCGCTGTTCTGCTTGCCCTCGCACTTTCTCTACAATCCATCTAACGAATTCATCAAGATTCACTTCATGCGGAACGGAGGAAATAAGCGGGCATTCAACCGTGATTAGACTCTCCAGCACCTCTACAATTTGAATAAGTCGTTTAACACTCTTTCTGGCCGAGGCCAGAGTGCTTCTTCCCCGGGGAGAGCAATTCTCTAGCTGTCCCATTTCTATCCACTGAAGACTATTATTCATGGCCATGATGGGGTTTTTAATGTCTCCGGTCAGAGCGGTAAGCCAGGCTAAAACATTGAGCATTAATTTGGAATCCCGCCGGTGCTCTCGTGTCAGGACTTTAGGGGAAATACCGGCTTCTGGTTCAATATCACCATCAGCAATATCAAAATAACTAAGGCTGCCCGGGTAACTCTTGAGGCGGTTGAGCTGCTCGAACGCCGCCTTGCTTACTTCGAAGAAGTGATGGAAAAGACTCTCTTCGTTAGTGACTACAGCCGCGTGAAGGCTCATAAAGGGAGGTTTCTCCTTCCCGCTTAACTGACTTCCACGCTCAATATTGCCTTTCTGGAAGTCTTCTTCGGGGTAGAGGGTTCTCTTCCGTCTATCGAATTCAGCTATAATCCTTTGGCACATGGTTTTTGCCTGGTGTATCGTGGTGATTACCATAAAATCATCGCCGCCAAGGTGCCCCACCAAGTCCTCCGGATTGCCCAACCGCCGTACGGCTTCGCCCGCTACGTCAGCCAGAAGCCTGATAGCTTTATTACCATTGGCGAAACCGTACAGCTCGTTGAATATTTTGAATTTATCAATATCCAGGTATATGGCCGCAAAGCTTCTTTTTTCTTCAATAAGACGGGTAATTTCGCGGCTAATCTGGATTCCGTTTGGCAATCCGGTCTGGGAATCTATGTTTTCGTTCCGCTCCTTCTGTCTCAGGTATGTCTGGACCAGTGTCACAACTTCTTTGGGGTCAAAGGGCTTCGCAATATAGCTATCTGCGCCGTTAACCAGCTTCAGGTCCTGGCCATTTTGGGGATCTTCCGAACCGATAAGTATTATGGGGATATGACAGGTCTGCGGCGATTCCTTTAACTGTCGGCAGACCTCGGTATCATTCAGGTCCGGGAGGTCAGTATTAAGGAGAATTACATCCGGTTTCTCGGACGAAGCTTTACGTAAACCTTCCGCACCACTCCTGGCAGAGATAACCTCAAGATTGGCCTGCACCAGATTTGCCTGCAGAATGTCTGTCAATTCTGGATCGCAATTGACATCTAATATCTTCCCCAGTTTTGGTGTCAGTGTTTGATAATTAATGGTAGTTACGTCCTTTTTTTCTGACTTAATCGGTGATGGAATCAACAAAAATATCATACCCATATCCCAGTTAGAACGTGAGGGATAGGTGAGTGAGAAAAGGGTTAGAATCTATGGCTTCGTCTTACCTCCTTCTGGTGAGTGTCTTAAAACATGCAGGGTCAATACAAAATCCACCCGGCATTTTGGATGTTATTACCAGCGTGTAATCGGTGTTACCCCTATTGAAAGAATGATAAAAAGTAGGGAGAATTAATATAATTCACAACTCTTGTTATAGAGTTATTAAATGTTAAGAAACAATAAGAAAAAATATGATGAATTGCCTCCCAGGATGCTTAACGTCAATGAGGTGGCACATTTGCTCCACGTGCATACAAATACCGTCAGGATGTGGAGCAAAATCGGTGTGCTTAAAGCCTATCGAATTGGCAAACGTCGCGATTACCGGTTTGACATCGCTGACATAAAAACGTTCCTTCATAGAGACGGCAGCCCTCCCGATTAGAGCGTTATTCGGAGCGGATATAATACTGGTACTCGATTTAGCCGGCTAAAACCAACCGCATTGGGGGCAAGGATTG
>CAZXYV010000294.1:0-2812 GCA_964645025.1 uncultured Dehalococcoidaceae bacterium
GCTCGTAGATTGTCAAACGAATAATTGACGCAAAAGCGACATAGATGTAAAATCACGATTACAGAGCATCCCCAATAAACATCCGAGGAGGTGTCAATGTCGCCCGCATTACAGGATAAAGTCGCTATCATCACCGGGGCCGGCCGCGGCCTGGGTAAGGCCTTCGCGCTACGGTTCGCCGCGGAAGGGGCCAAACTGCTGCTTCCCGATATCAGCCTGGAGCGCGCCTCGGCCACCGCCAAAGAAATCAAGTCCAAAGGCGGTGAGGCGGCCGCCATGCTGACCGATATCTCCAGCGAAAAGGATACGCAAAAAATGGCTTCAGAAGTGATAAGGCTTTTCGGCCAGGTGGATATTCTACTGAATAATGCCGCCATCTACTACGGCATCGAGACCAAGGCCTGGGACGCCTGGACGCTAAAAGACTGGGACCGCATGTTCGAGGTGAACGTGCGCGGGACGTGGCTCTGCTGCAAGGCCGTCGCCCCTCTTATGGTAAAGGCGGGGAAGGGCAAGATTATCAACATCGCCTCGGACGTCTTTAAAGTCACCGGGGCGCACCACTTCTTACCTTACGCCTGCAGTAAGTCGGCCGTCTATACGCTGACGCAATGCCTGGCCCGGGCGCTGGGGCCTTCCGGAATTAACGTCAACAGCATTGGCCCCGGTTACACGGCTACCGAGGCGAGCCTGGGCCAGAGCACCAGCGCCGATACTTTCAAGGCCACGATAGAGGCGCAGTGCCTGAAGCGCCGCGAAGAGCCGTCCGACCTGCCGGGCACCGCCGTTTTCCTGGCTTCGGCGGACTCGGACTTTCTCACCGGGCAGTATATCGTCGTCAACGGCGGCAGCGTGATGGTTTAAAGGAGATTTAGTGAACCTATCCCTCTGACCCCCTTCCCTTGTGAATTGGTGAAGGGAAGGGGGGAGTGAAGATAGAGAGGGGGCAGAGCCCCCTCTCTGAAAACTCTTCCCCCTCTCCTTCATCTTGCCTCGTAAGGAGAGGGGGACAAAGGGGGTGAGGATTAAAGACTCAGAGTTAATAAAAAACTAATACTTTATGTAAAATAGCTTCATAAAGGAGGACATTGTATGTATCGCGGCGGGTACGCTGGGAAAATACTGCGAGTGGATTTAACCAGGCAATCCGTAAAAGAAGAGCCGGTCTCCGCGGCGCTGGCCCGGGGCTACCTCGGCGGCGCCGGCTTCGCTATCAAGTATTTATACGATGAGCTCAAACCAGGTACTCCGGCTTTAGGCCCTGATAACAAGCTCATCTTCGCCGTCGGCCCGCTGACGGCCACAGGCGCCAGCTGCGCCAGCCGCATGGCGGTAGCCGCCAAGTCGCCGCTGACGGGCGCCATCGGCATGGCCCTGTCCGGTGGCGAGTTCCCGACCGAGATGAAAATGGCGGGCTATGACATGATAATCATCGAGGGCAAGGCGGCCAGGCCGACCTATATCTCGCTCCAGGACGGGGAAGTCCGCTTCCACAACGCTGTCAAGCTGCAAGGCCTGGAGACCACCGATACGCAGCTTTTTATCAAAGAAGAGCTGGGCGACCATAACTACCGCGTGGCCTGCATCGGCCCGGCCGGGGATAAGCTCGTCCCCATCGCCTGCATCGTCAACGAGCGCCGGGCGGCGGGCAGAAAGGGGCTGGGGGCGGTGATGGGCTCGAAAAACCTCAAGGCCATCGCCGTGCGGGGCACGCAAAAGCCGGCCATCGCCGCTGCCGCTGAATTTAAGAAAGCGCGTCTGGCCATGAACAAAGCCATGAAAGACAGTGCCGTGCTTTATTCCCAGTTCTCTAAAGCGGGCACGCCCATGGTAGTCGATGCCATGACCGAGATGGGGATTTTCTCCATTAAAAACTGGTCGGCCACGGGACAGATTAACATGATCGCAGGCCTCGGGCGCGCTACTCAGGACACCATGATTATTACCCGGAACCCCTGCCATGATTGCCCGGTAGGTTGCAGCCAGGTGAAGCTGGTCACGGCTGGCCCCTACGCCGGCTACCTGAGTGAAGGGCCCGAGTTCGAGACGACCTACTCGCTGGGCAGCACGGTGGGGGTGGACTACCTGCCGGCTGTCATCGCCGCTGACCGTCTCTGCGACGAGTACGGCATCGATACCATTTCCGCCGGCGTGGCCATCGGCTGGGCGATGGAGCTTTATGAAAAGGGAATACTGACGAAAAAAGACACCGACGGCCTCGACCTGAAATTCGGCAACCACGCCGCTATGATTGAAATGCTGCGGAAAATAGCCTACCGGGAAGGCCTGGGCGACCTGCTGGGCCAGGGCACGAAAAAGGCCGCCGCGAAAATCGGCCGTGGCACCGCCGACTACGCGATGCAGGTCAAAGGGCTGGAGATGCCGGCCTATGACGTCCGCGGCGCCAAGGCGCACGGCCTGAACTACGCCACCTCCTATACCGGCGCCGACCATAACCGGGGTTACGCCTTCCAGGAAATCTTCGATATCCCCATCCCGGAGAAAGTGGATAGAAACGCCACCAGAGGCAAGGGTAAGCTGACGCAGTGGAACCAGGATGTCCGCGCCGTCACCTGCGACTGCGCCACGATGTGCGCCTTCCTGCTGGACATGGCCGTGCCCGACGTAGCCTGCCAGAACACCGCCGACCTTGTTAATGCGGCCACCGGCCTGGACTTCTCCAGGGAGGAAATCCAGAAAATCGGTGAGAGGTTGAACAACGTGGCCCGCCTTTTCAATATCGGCGAAGGCTTTAGCCGCAAAGACGATAGCTTCCCCAAACGCATTATGGCCGAGCCTATCAAGGCCGGGG
>CAZXYV010000295.1:0-2809 GCA_964645025.1 uncultured Dehalococcoidaceae bacterium
CGATAGCGATAAAGCCCGCAGCGATGAACTCTTCCATCAGTTTATGCTGGTCTTCTAGCCATAAAGGCAGATAGGGAGTGATGCCGGTCTCCCGGCATACCCCATCAATCCACTCGCGGTGCGCATTGAAATCGATATCGCCGAAGACCCCGCCCTCAATTCCCTCCTGCTGGAAGGCCTGCAGCATTTTCACGAACTCGTCTCTATAGTTATCACCGGTGGTGGGCTGCTGCACGATGGGAATCCCCAGGGCTTGAGCTTGCGTGCGGATGACTGCCGCCGTGATGCCATGGCTGCAAGAGCGCTGCCCGTCCGCGGAAACCGTGTTGGCGAGATAGCGGACATCCAGCCCTTTAGCCCGCGCCCGGTTGAGGGCGAGGCAGCAGTCCTTGCCGCCGCTCCATGAAGCGAATACTTTAATCACGTAGCCTCCTTAAGGTTTAAGATGAGATGTGTCATTGAGCAGATTCAGTATGGTGCCCCCGGGATAGGTCTCCACGATACTCAGCGAAGCAAGGTCGACCCGCAGCTGTAACCAGTGCTCGATTCCCAGGCCTAAAAGATGGCAGATAATCAAGCGCAGCGGGCCGCCGTGGGCGACGATAGCTACCGTTGCTGGCGGCTTAAGCTGTGTCAGTTTTTCTAAAAAGCTCTGGACCCGTATATCAAGCTGCTCCAGACTCTCACCGCCGGGAAAGGCCACCGCCTTCCCGCTGCCTAACTTTTCAGCCAGCTCCGGGAACTTCTGCGATATTTCTTTAAAGGTAAGCCCTTCGGCGTAGCCGAAACTGCATTCGCATAGTTCTTCACAGGGTTTTACTTTTACTTTATGCCGGGAGGCGATAATTTCCGCGGTGGAAATAGCCCGCCTTAACGTGCTGGAGTAAATCGTGCCGATTTTATATCGGCCAAGCCGGTCCCGGAGTTGCTCCGCCTGCCGGATACCGATATCACTCATCTCGATATCGGTCCTGCCCCAGAACCTGTCGGCCTGGTGCAGCTTTGTCTGGCCGTGTCTTATCAGCAGTAATCTTGCCATGAGTGATCCCGTCGGGGCGAATTGTACCGGCTGGCCTTTGGCGCCGGATTTCATTCTTCCTCCCCGGTTTGTTTCTTCAACCAGAGCTGAGGGTAGGTCGCCGTAATGCGTTTGAGGGATTCGATTTTCTTTCTGATATCACCGGCGGCGGCTTCATCGGCGAGGAGTTGCTTCAAGCGGGACTGGTCGAGGCCCAGCACCTTTTCCCACAGCCCTGCCGGTTCCAGCACCGCCCTGACCTCGTCCTCGGCGTAGCCAGACCTTTCCACGAGCTTATAGGTGACCTCGTGTTCGTCGCCGAAGACCCGGTTAAGTCCCTGTTGCTGGCAGAACTCGACGATCATCTGCTTCGTCTCTTCGAGTTGCATTTGGAGCTCTTTTATCTGCGCCTGAAGTCCGGCGTAACGCTCGACGGCGTTAGCCGCGGCCATCCCCGGTAATATCTCCTGGCTGGTTTGTTGAGGTGCGACGGCCTCATACTTGTGCCGGTAGTAGGGGCAATGTTCCGGGAAGTCACAGGGGCAATACTCGTTCTCGGTAGCCGGGAACTTCTCCTGAGCGATATTTGCCGCTACCTCCAGCACCAGCCGCCGTGTTTGCTCGAGCTGGGCCCGGCCCCGCGGCGGGCAGCTGCAGGCGGTATTGGACCTGAGGTGATAGAGCGTCAGCTTCTCCACGGGCAGCCGCCACATCTGCTCGGCAGCCATCTGGTATATCGTTAATTGCAGGTCGTCCGCCAGATAAGCGGCGGTAAAAAGCTCTTTATTCGTCTTGTAGTCGATGACCACCAGGCCACCGCTTTCCAGCTTGTCCACCCGGTCCATAAATCCCCTGAGCTTGACGCCGTCGACATCGAGGTAAAAACTCTTCTCCAGGGCGACGGGGATGTGGAAATCGGCCTGGTGAATCGTCCAGAACCGGGCTAATATCTCCTTGCCGAAATCCTGATACCTTTTTTCTTCTTCCGGCGATAGATAGCCTTCCGACAGCCAGTTCTGCTCGTAAAACTTGATGAGTTCTTCCAGGGAGGGCGGGGGCGGCGTACTGACTCTGAAGAACCGCTCGACACAGGTATGCAGGGTCGTGCCGAAGCTAAAATACCACTTATCTTTCGGTTTGAGACCGTCAATATACTGTAGTCTATAGCTCAGGGGACATGACCGGTAAAGAGAAATCTGGGTAAAACTTAGAGGCCTGATATTTATCCTCCAGCAATTTGATGCAGGCTATTCCGGGGGGCAGCGCCAGGGCACCGGGATTATCATACAGTCCGGTTTCACTTCTTCAGCGTGTTGATAAAATTGTCCAGCGTTAGCGCGGCGAGGGTATTAGTTATTAGCGTGCCGCGGGAACCCAGCTCAGTGGCGACCTTGGCGATAGTCTCGTTATTGGGCGCTTCCAGGATATTGATAAAATCATACTGCCCGAGGACAACGTACTGGGCCAGTATCTTTACCCCCATCGCCTCCACTTCTTTGTTGACTTCTTTAATCCTTTGCGGGTTTGACTTTACCGTTTTCCTGCCTTCATCGGTCAGGTTGGTCATCATAATGTACAGCGCCATAATTCCCTCCTATGATGATAGTTTTTACCAGGCTTCCGGTGCCCCTGGCTGCCTGCTTTAACTGTTTTTATATCCTGTTTCCGGAGACGCATCTAAGATTATAAGGCGTCAAAGGCATTTTGTCCACATTGATTAAAACGTTGTCCGGGAGACGCATCTTTGCTATACTTAACAGGTGCGCCCCCATCGTCTAGTGGCCTAGGACA
>CAZXYV010000296.1:0-2805 GCA_964645025.1 uncultured Dehalococcoidaceae bacterium
CAGGCTGAAGCGTTCAGGCTGAAATCCGAGAATGACAAACCTGTTTGAGACAGGCACGAAATGCCTTGCTTACCCCGTCTTCGCCTTGCTGCTGCCGGGCCTGACCAGCGGGATGCCGGCGGTACAGAGCGGGCATTTAGCGGCGGGGTAGGCGATTTCTTCGGCGCGGTGGCAACTGTAGAGAGGCACGCCGAAGTCAATCTTCTGTGCAGGGCGTAAAACGAGAACGCCGATACCGATGACATTGCCCCCCAGCTTCTTCACCGCGTCGATGACCTCGCGTACCGACCCGCCCGTGGTCATTATATCATCGACCACAAGCACTTTTTCACCGGGTGAGATGCTGAAGCCGCGGCGGAATTCCCTGATTCCTGCCGCCTCGTCTTTCTCGGCAAAGATACCGCGCACGCCGAGTTGCCGCGCGGTCTCATATGCCAGAATGATGCCGGGGGTGGTCGGTCCGGCCACCACCTGCGCGCCCGCCTTACGGTAATGGTCGGCAATCATGCGGCAGAGCTTTTCCACATATTCGGGATACTGTAAAACGCGGGCTTTCTCCCAGTAGACGGGAGAATGCAGGCCGGAGGCGAGCAGGAAGTGACCTTTGAGTAAAGCTCCCGACTTTTCGAACATCGCGACGACATTTTCAGTCATTGTTACGCTCCCCGGTTGTCCCCGGTTCAGTTACCGGCGGCTATCTGTTTTTCCAGGGGATATCTGGGAACAAATCCCCAGTGCTGCGGCGGCCAGTAAATTACGAAGACTTTGCCGATAATATTATCGCGCTGCAGCGGCCCCCACCGGTGGGAGTCGTTGGCGACATCACGGTTATCGCCGAGGACAAAATAGTAGCCTTCAGGAATACTGGTCTTCTCGAAAGAATAGGTGAAAGAACCTTTGACATAAGGTTCATCCAGTTTCACGCCATTGATAAACACCGCTCCTTTAGTTATCTCCACGGTATCTCCCGGCAGTCCGATGATGCGCTTGATAAAATCTCC
The DNA here is from genome assembly GCA_964645025.1 of uncultured Dehalococcoidaceae bacterium. Classification (GTDB taxonomy): domain Bacteria; phylum Chloroflexota; class Dehalococcoidia; order Dehalococcoidales; family RBG-16-60-22; genus Fen-1077. Next base: position 1,002 of record CAZXYV010000296.1, read on the forward strand.
TTCATCGGCTTCGGGCGCTTTCAGGACAATGACGTCGCCCCGCCGCGGCTCCCCGAACCAGCTCCAGTAGGCAGCTTTGTTGACCACCACCCGCTGGCCTTCATAAAAGTTAGGCTCCATGCAGGTGTTGAACACTTCATAGGTCTGAATGACGGTAAACCAGACCGCCACGAATATCACGACAAAGATAAATTCTAACAGGAATTCACGCAGGAAGTTCTTCATGTGATTTCTTTCATTATCTACTACTTAATTATACCGTATTACGCTTTATCCTGCCAGCTTTACGAACCATTGGCGCGTTTTCTAGTTATCTGTCATTGCGAGGGCGAAGCCCGAAGCAATCTCAACCCATGCTTTAGTTCGGATTTACGGATTGCTTAGCGGAGTTTATCCTGAGCGAAGCGTGAGGGCTCGCAATGACAATTAGGTTAATAAGCCGTGTTGTCATTAAACGACTTAACTTGTATCTCTTGCTAAAAGCCTATATTGGTATTAGGATAGATAAAGACTGGCTTCTATCACAGGTGGATAATGCCGAAAATACAAAAAGGGCTCTCAGCGCTGGCAGGATTCTGGCAAAGGAACCGCATATCACTTATATTGGCGGCTGTTCTGGTTATCGGTGTTTTCTTCTTCGGTCTTCATGATACCGGGCTGATTCTGGGCATCCTGGCGGCTATGGTAATACTGATTGGACTGACGTACCGGTGGCGGCGAACACGGAATTTCATTATCCTGTTTTTTTCATCCTTTTTCGGTATTATACTCCTGGCCTTTCTGGATGAGGAAGTGGTTAAGCCTTTTGTTCATCTTTTAGGTGGAGCCGGAGCGGTAAACGGAAGGGGATTTGAGGTTTTTAATCAGATTGTATCCCTTTTCATGTTATTTTTTGGTACCGCAGGCCTGATTGTTGGATTTTTTGGGACGATTATCGTGGGCATTTTACGCCTGCTAGGGCTGAGAAACAAGCGCCGAACCGAAGCTAATACTTGACCTGGACAGCTTTTATGGTTTATGTTATACCCAGATATTCCAGGTATCTTCTCCGGTCGGAATGAGTGAATATGGAAATAATTACTACGTCTCTACTGGCCGTGGCCGCCTTCGGGCTGGCATCTATCCCGTTTTCCCTGCTCATCGGGCGATGGTTCCTGCATGAGGATATCAGGGACTATGGCGATGGTAACCCCGGCGCCTACAACGTCTTCAAGGCGGGAGGGCAGAAGACCGGTTACCTGGCGGTATGTCTGGATGTCGGCAAGGGTGTACCTTTCGTCTTCCTGGCGCATTCTTTATTTAACCTGCCCGGGCCGGGACTGGTGGTCGTGGCGATGAGTGCCATACTGGGGCATGCCTTTTCACCGTTTTTACAGTGGCATGGCGGCAAAGCGGTGGCCGTTACCTTCGGCGTGCTCCTGGCGTTACCCCAGCACGAGCTGTTGCTGGCTTTTATCGCCTGCATGGTGCTCGGTTTCCTTTTTATCGAGGTCGATGCCTGGACGGTGGTATTCGGCGCCGCCGGCTCGCTGGCCTATATCGCCTTTACCAGGGGAGGTTCCTGGGAAACACTGCTCATAGCCTGCATACTGGCCGTGTTGACCTTAAAGCAATTTGAAGATTTGCACAACTTCCCCGGTTTCAAGGGGAGGCTGGTACGATGGCTGCAATTGCTGGTGCGCGCGACGCTGTCTGTCATTTAGGAAGTCGGAAAGATGTTGTATCAGGTTATTATCGCGGTCGGACTGGTAATATTTCTGGTAAATCTTATTCTCAATTTAAAGAATCTTAAAAGACCTGATGT
>CAZXYV010000297.1:0-2789 GCA_964645025.1 uncultured Dehalococcoidaceae bacterium
GAGACACCCAAAGCGTACCAATGGACGGGATATGATCCAGCATCTAGAGCGGGGCCATATCGCTAAACAAATCGTCATGGTGTATCAAGAGGTGCTTAGTGAGAAAAAGAAAAAGTCAGTATCAATCATGTCCAGAGCATGATAAAAAAGCAAAGCGTGTCTGCATAGTCAAAATGGGATATTATCCTCAATACGTTCATGTCCGTAAGGATGCGGAGGCCTTAACCAAGCACGGCTATGAGGTAGACATTATTAGCTTGAGAAGTAAAGGGCAAAAGAGTCACGAGGTCATTCAAGGGGTGAACGTACACAGGTTGCCGCTAGAACGCCACCGGGGCGGCATGATGAGATATATTTACGAGTATACATGCTTCTTCCTTTTAACCTTCTGGAAACTCACGTGCCTTTCCTTAACAAGACGATACAAAGTGGTAGAGGTGGACAACCTGCCCGATTTCCTCGTTTTTGCCACCCTGGTCCCGAAGCTGCTGGGGGCGAAGATATTGTTGTATTTCTTCGAACTTATGCCTGAGGTCTTTGCCGACCAATTTAATGTAGGCCCCAATCACATGACGGTTAAGTTACTACACTGGTTGGAAAAGGCAAGCGCAAACTGGGCTGACCACATTATTGCCGCTAATGGGATTTGCCAACGGGAAATCCTGAAGGGTAGAGGTATCCCCGCCTCGAAGATGTCTATGGTGTTGAACGTACCCGATGATAACGTTATCAGCCGGCGGTCTTCTCCCGGCAGCGATAATGGCGCCTTCCGTTTGATAACGCACACCACCCTGCTGAAGAGATATGGCGTGCAAACATTGATAAAGGCGGTACCGCTGCTGAAAAAAGAAATTCCCCAATTAGAAGTGAAGGTGCTTGGAGCAGGAGAATACCGGCCCCAGTTGGAAGAGCTGAGTCAATCCCTGGGAGTTACGGACTGTGTCCACTTTGCCGGTTACGTGTCCAACGAGGAAATGCTCTCAAGTATCGCGAAGGCCCACATAGGAATCATGTCACTCTTCCCCCAGAAACAACCACAGATGCCCAATAAACTGTTTGATTATCTGGCTATAGGGACGCCAGTGGTGGCCACCTCCTTACCCGCCATAAAGCCTTACCTTAATGAAAACTCGGTGATGTATTACGAACCTGATGACGAACATGACCTGGCCCGCTGTGTTCTGGAGCTTTACAGGAACCCGGGGAAAAGGACGGCACTGTCTACATCAGGTTCAGCCGACTACCAGAAATATCGCTGGTCGGTCATGAAATACGAATATTTAAAAGTCTATGAGCAACTGGTTAACGGTAAGAAACATGCTCTTTCAGGAAAAAATGGGGGGATTCCGGGCTAATATGAAAACCGCTCTTGATGGCTGTGGCATAGTATGATATACAACCTATGCAAAGGATAGATACAGTGATACAAAAAGACGCAATTAGATTTGAGCCTCAATGGTATCAGAGTCGGACGCTAGTCCTCGGAGCATTCGCCACCGTTTGCCTAGGGCTGATTTTGCGGACCGTACTTTCGACTACCCTCGCCTTTGTACTAGCTGCCCAACTTGTCCTCTTCTTTTTGCTCTTCAAACGCCCAATCTGGGCTATGGCAGCTTTGATTATTATACAGTTTACCGCGATCGATTTTAAGGTTCCCCTCATGGGCACACAGGTCACTATCCGCCTAATATGGGCAGTGCTGGCTGTCTTGTTGGTAGTGCTCTATCTCAAGCAAGACGGAGGGATAAAATTGGGCGGCAAAGCACGTCAAGTCATCATTCCGGCCGTCATTTTCGTCTGCATAGTCATCATTGCTAACTTAGTAAATACCGGCTTATCCAGTACTTTGACATATTTGCGGCTAAATGCCGTGGGGATGGCCATCTTATTCCTTATGCCCGCGGCAGTTAAGAATGAAAAAGACACCAAGCGATTAGCTATAGTAACTTTGATTACTGCTTCCATATCGGCCATAGTCGCTATAATGCAGCATTATAGTTCCATGGGTCTGCCACTCATCGAGCTGTATCCGGGTACCTGGAACGGTTCAAGAGCGCCAGGACTAGCCCAGACGGAAGTTGATCTGGCTTTCTACCTGCCCTTAGTCATTGTAATTATGGTAGCTATGTACCTCCTCCACGGGGTAGGACCTCGCGCGAGGAAATGGTTACCGTTTCTGGCGCTGGTAATAGCGGTTGGCCTCTACTTCAGCTATTCTCGCTCCGGAATGTACGCTCTGGCACCAGGGTTACTGGCTATGGTTTTTTTCATGAAGGGCAAAGCTAAAAAGAGACTCTTAGTGGTTATTTTGATCCTGGGTGTCGTTTTCTTCGGGTACACTCAATTGACAAGCAACCGATATTCTCAAGGCTTTAGCACAGAGAGTAGTGCCGCAAGTAGATTGGTTCTTTGGCAGGCAGGATTAAACATTGCCAAGGATAATCCATTACTAGGCATAGGGGCCTGGAGGTTCACACAGGTGTCACCGGAGTATGCCTCAACTATCGATCCTGACTTGATGGCAACACTGGGGGCGGGGACAGATTTAGGAAAATATCCGGCTCATGATGATTTCATCACGGTTTGGGCATCCTTCGGCACGCCGGCGCTACTGGCTTACCTGTGGATATTTGTGGCAATTTTTCGCAATTTCCTGGAATCCTACCGGAAAGCGTCATCGCCATTCCTCAGAAGCCTTTCTCTCGGCTGCTTTGGTGCCTTAGCCGCTTATATTATGAACGCGCTTACTCATAACGTAATGGATAATTCGATGCTCTTTTGGATCCTGG
>CAZXYV010000298.1:0-2778 GCA_964645025.1 uncultured Dehalococcoidaceae bacterium
GAGACCCCGCCGGTCAATCCAATCACGCATATTATGCTGGTAATAGAGTTCACCGCCAGAAGAAGCTGCTGGAAATGGAGCTTGAGTCCCTGGTTATTCCCCAGGCCAACGCCGCGGAAGAAGCCGGGAAGCTTATCATGGACCTGCCACGGCTATGGTCAAAGGCCAACCAGGATGAAAAACACAAGCTTCTTTCGACCATGCTTGACGCCGTTTACGTGGATGCTAAGAAGACCAAGTCAATCGTCGCTATAAAACCAAAGCCGCCATTTAAACCTGTCTTCCAGGTGGCGGCTTCCAAGAAAGATTCCAATATCCGTATCTTAAACGAGCCTCTTAACGGCTCATCTTTGTTTCTGGTGGAGACGGGGGAGAGTCGAACTCCCCGTCCAGAAGAAGCTGTCCAGGATATACTACAGGTTTAGTCAGCTCTTTAATCTTGCCCGGCTCACCTCAACTGACCGAGTTAAGCCCGGCCAGCCGGTAAATCTTTCACCGCCCTTACCGGCGTGGGGGCGATGGCACCCCGGCTTTTCGGCACCCAATCCCGGCCCGTCGGGGCGGGGCCCGGGTTGGATGGCAACCTAGTTAATTAGGCTGCAACCATTACTGGTTCTGCACTTGTTTTTTGCCACCAGTTTAATGAGGGAGCGGCACCTCAGCCTGCGGTCCTGTAACTCACTTCCCCTGTCGAAACCACGCGTCCCCCTTTAAGGACAGCCTTTGCAGACCTCCTCTATCTATTTTAACGCCTTTTCAGCGTTCTGGCTAGCTCCCGGTCCACCTCGCGGCGGCTGATTGTCTCACGCTTATCATAGAGTTTCTTGCCTTTAGCCAAGGCTATCTCCACCTTGGCGATACCGCCTTTAAGATACAGACGGGTCGCCACCAGCGTCAGCCCTTTTTCCGCCACCTTTCCGGCCAGGCTATTAATCTCCCTGCGGTGTAAAAGCAGCTTTCTCGGGCGTGTCGGCTCATGGCCCATATAGCTGCTGGGGTCGTACCGGGCGATATGCGCATTTAAAAGCCACAGCTCACCGCCTTCGGGTCGGACATAGGCGTCTACCAGGCTGACGCGCCCCTCCCTTACCGACTTAATTTCCGAACCGGTCAGGGCGATGCCGGCCTCGATGCGCTCCCCGACAAAATAGTTATGAAAGGCTTTTTTATTGGTCGCGACGGTCTTTACGTTCATACCTGTAAATTCTACCATACCGTGCCAAAGAGAGATAGAGGCAAAAAACCAAAGCAACCTAACCATCACCATATGAAGCGCTGCAGGCTTGAATTATATGTCAACTCAACACCCGGTAATTTACTTTAAAATAGCCCATTTGTCATCAATTAGTGCCAATTGGGCTTGACTTTTTACTCAACACCCTTTATAATTAATGACAGTTGGTATTTTTTGTCCATTATTAACACTATTGAGATGAACAGCAATCAGAAATTCGGCACCCATTTAAGAGAGCTACGCAAAAGGGCCGGCCTGAGCCTGAGAGAGCTTGCGGCCAATGTGAATATCGATTTTACCTATCTCAGCAAGATTGAAAATGGGGTCCTGCCACCCCCCAGTGAAAAGGTCATCAGCCACCTGGCGGAGAGCCTGGGGGCGGATAAAGATGACCTGCTCATGCTGGCCGGCAGAATACCGCACGATATTGCCGAGATACTGAAAAACCGTGAGACTATCAAGCATTTACGGGCGGAACGGGCGAAAAAGGAGGCAAAAGCCATGAACCAAAAGACAACATCCCTACCGAGAGTACATATCCCCCTCAAGAGCCTGTACCGGCTGGCCTTACCTGTTTTTCTCGTAATACTGGTGGCTGTATCTATCTGGTACGCAGCTCCGACCCCGGTCAAAGCTCTCGAGATTACTTACTCGTCCTTACCTGACGGTACTCTGGGCAGTACTTACACTTTCACCGTGACCGTGAGTATCCAGAATGCCGAACACCTGCCGTTACAGCGTATTGATGTCCTCATTTATAGAGTAGACACCCCAACGACCCATAAAGCTACCCTGGCCAATATGCCGTTAGTCGACAGCAGTACGAGCGCACATATCCCTTCCGAAGGAAGCAGTAGCGGTACGGCAACCGTAGCGGCCGATGCTGATGCGGCCTGGGGATACACTGCCAGCGCCACCGGCTATGCTTACTGGAAAGGTACCGGATACAGCTTTATCCCTTCTACTAGCGGTGGTTACGGGTACCAGGGAGGTACCGGCACCACTTCAATCGTATATACTATCGTCTGGACGCCGCCATCCAGCTGGTTGGCCGGAAGCTATCAGATAGATACCACCCTTACCACCAGCACTCAGAATCCCGGTAGTGGCACCACCTTTACCGAGACCAGTACCGCCTTTACCTTATCGGCACCGGCTGCCGTCCCAGCCCCCGAAGCACCTTCCGGCGGAGGAGGGACGGCAGCCACAGGGACAGGCACTACCTACGTCTATGATGTCGTTACCAGCTCCGGTCAGTTCACGCAGGACGTCACCGCTAAATCCGGTGACCGGAAGGTCGCGATTGACATCGCGCGTGGGGTTATCGGTAAGACCAGCGCCGGAGCTGCTTTGAGCAGAATAGAGGTAACGCCCATGACTACGCCTCCGTCCCCGCCGGCCAACTCGTCAATCATCGGACTTACCTATAACTTCGCACCCGAGGGCGCTACCTTTAATCCATCGTTTAAGGTCACTTTCAACTACAGTCCGGGGGATGTTCCGACGGGTGTCGATGAAAAGAACCTGACCATTGCTGTCTACGA
>CAZXYV010000299.1:0-2774 GCA_964645025.1 uncultured Dehalococcoidaceae bacterium
TCATAATGTGAGCCACTCCAAGCGCCATACCAACCGCCGATGGACGGCTAACGTTCATCCCGCTAATGTAATCATCGCTGGGCAATCGAAGCGGCTCAACCTCTGTACGCGTTGCCTGCGCACGCAGAACAAGCCCGCCAAGGCCGCCTAGCTTACCCCCTCCCCACCATCCTCCTTGCTTTTATCAGCGCCTGCTTTACCCGCGTTGGAGCTGTACCGCCAATAACATCCCTGGCGGCGAGTGAAGACTCCACGGTGATTTGATAAACGTCTTTCCCGAATAGCGGTGAAAACTTCTTAAATTCATTTAGGTTAAGTTCAGCAAAGGATTTCCCCTTTTTGATAGCGTAGTTCACCAGCTTGCCGACGATTTCATGCGCCGAACGGAAGGCCTCGCCTTTTTTCACGAGGTAATCGGCCAGGTCCGTAGCTAAAATATAGCCCCGCTCCGCCGCTTTGCGCGTGTTTTCGCCCTTGACCTTTAACGTAGTCACCATGCCCGTAAAAACTGCCAGCGTGTTCAGGAGCGTGTCCACGGTATCGAAGAGACCCTCTTTATCCTCCTGCATGTCGCTGTTATAGGCGAGGGGCAATCCCTTCATCGTCGTCAGTAAGGCCATTAAATGGCCGTAGATACGTCCCGTCTTGCCGCGGGCAAGCTCGGCCACATCCGGGTTTTTCTTTTGCGGCATGATGCTGCTGCCGGTGGTATAGGCATCGTCAAGCTCAATGAAGCCGAACTCCGCCGAAGACCACAGTACGATTTCCTCAGCCAGGCGGGATAGGTGCATCAGGCAGATACTGGCGGCGGCTTCGTACTCCAGCACGAAATCGCGGTCGGCCACAGCGTCGAGGCTGTTCCGGCTGACCTGGCTGAAACCGAGTTCCTGCGCGACGTATTCGCGGTCGATGTCATAAGCGACGCCGGCCAGCGCCCCGCTGCCCAGCGGCAGGCAATCCACACGCTTGAAACAATCGCTGAAACGGGCGATATCGCGCTCGCACATCTCGAAATAGGCAAGTAAATGATGCGCCAGCAGCACCGGCTGCGCTACCTGTAAATGGGTATAGCCGGGTATAATTACATCTTTATTAGCTTCGGCCAGGTCGAGGAGCGCCCGCTGGAAATTCCTGATAGCTTTGATAGTATCGGCAATCGCCTCGGTGATAAAGAGCCGCGTGTCCAGCGCCACCTGGTCGTTGCGGGAGCGGGCGGTATGGAGCTTACGCCCCACCTCCCCCACCTTCTCGATAAGGCGGGACTCTACCGCCATGTGGATATCTTCAAGCTCGGCTTTGAACTCGAATTTGCCCCGCTTTAGTTCTTCGAGGATGGACTTCAGTCCAACAATGATTTGCCGGCTTTCTTCATCCGTGATGATGCCCTGTTTAGCGAGCATTTTAGCGTGGGCGATGCTGCCGGCGATATCATACGGGTAAAGGCGGCGGTCAAAGGGGAGAGAGGCAGTATATTGCGCCGCCAGCTTATCTGCCGGCTTGCTGAAACGACTGCGAATGTGGCTCATGCTACTTTTCCTTTGCCTCGTCTGGCCCCATGATGCTCAGCGGCCCCTCTTTATCCCCCAGCAACTGTACCTGCGCCTGCGTCTTGACCGGCAGGCCCCAGAGATGGATGAAGCCCTCGGCGGCTTTCTGGTTGAACTTATCGCCTTTATCATAGGTGGCCAGGGATAGGTTGTAGAGCGACCAGGGCGATTTCCGCCCGACTACAGTTGATGTCCCTTTAAACAGCTTCACCCTGACCGTGCCGGTCACGTAGCGCTGGGAGCTTAATATGTAAGCGGAAAGGTCGCGGTTGAGCTGGCTGAACCACAGCCCGTTATAGATGAGGTCGGCGCACTCAACCGACACCTTCTGCTTGAAGCGCAGCTGGTCTTTGGACATGGTCATGGCTTCGAGCGCCTGGTGGGCCTGTATCAGGACGACGGCCGCCGGCGCCTCGTAAATCTCCCGCGACTTGATGCCGACCACCCGGTTTTCGATGTGGTCGATGCGGCCCACCCCGTGCCGTCCGGCAATCTCATTCATCTTCTGAATTAAGGCAATCCCGTCCATTTCCTTACCATCGATGGTTACCGGGACTCCCTTTTCAAACCCGATTTCTACATACTTCGGTTTTTCAGGGGCCTCCGCCGGCGACTTCGTCCAGGTATAGATATCGGCCGGGGGCTCGGCCCAGGGGTCTTCCAGGACACCGCACTCGATACTCTTGCCCCACAGGTTCTCATCGACGGAATACGGGCTCTTTTTCGTGACGGAGACCGGTATATTATGTTTCTGCGCGTATTTAATCGTCTCTTCGCGCGTCATGCCCCACTCGCGGGCGGGCGCAATTATCTTCATCTCCGGGGCCAGGGCATTGATGCCCACCTCGAACCTGACCTGGTCGTTGCCCTTGCCCGTGCAGCCGTGGGCGATGGCCGTCGCGCCTTCCGCCGCCGCCGTATCCACCAGTAACTTGACCATGAGCGGCCGGGAAAGGGCCGTGGCCAGGGGATACTGCCCTTCGTAGAGGGCGTTCGCCTGTAGCGCCGGTATAATGAAATATTTGACGAACAGCTCCTGACCATCGAGCACCAGCGCCTTGATGGCGCCAACTTTGAGTGCTTTTCGGCGGACGGCGGCAAAGTCCTTTTCGTTCCCGACGTCGATGGTGACGGCGATAACATCCAGGTTATATTGCTCACGCAGCCACCGGATGGCCACGGAAGTATCGAGTCCGCCGCTGTAAGCCAGTACGACCTTATCCGTCA
>CAZXYV010000300.1:0-2773 GCA_964645025.1 uncultured Dehalococcoidaceae bacterium
ATGATACCGCCGGCAATCAGGGGGGCGATAAGGTGCTCCAGATAAGGCAGGGAAATCTGCTGCTGCCGGGCGATGTCTTTTAAAAATACCGGCCCTTCTCCCTTGTGAAGTGCCAGCTCCAGGAGCGCCCTGGTCCCGTAGCGTGTCCGGGTGGACAGTTTCATTGTTTTACCTCGGGTCAGTTATTGTTGACTATTTTCATCAACTTTATCAACAATATAACATATCAAAGAAATAATGTCAATACTATTTCTTCCATTCTGAATAAAATAATAGCCTCACCTGTTGAGGGCGAGGCTGAGACGGGATGAGGTTGACAAATCATCTAAAAACAGCGAGGCCGGATACCTTTTTCAGAATATCCGGCTTCAGCTTGAATTCTTGATTCTTTTACTTGACCTCAGCTTTCAACCTCCTTCTCACGGTCTGCCCTGTATTATCGGGCAGCTACTTTGGTTGCCGCAGCTTTCTTTGCTTTGGCCTCGCGGACGGTGTGGACGATGCCGCCGATGTTCAGGTACCAGACGAAAGCCGCCGGGAAGAGGATCACCGGGATGGCTACTATAAGCGCTACAACTATTTCCCACTGCATCTCTTTGTACCTCCTGTTCTCATTTCCACTATCAGCTTACCACCCGGCGAAAAAAACCAGCTTCCGCCGTGATACCTATTCGCCTTTAAAGGAAACGCTTAATCTGTCCGGCATTTTCCCGCGATGATATACTTACTCAGGCTTATGTGAAATAGGTAGAAATACTTAACCCGATAAACAAAAGGTAGGGGGAACGGAAATAGGTTGTCAATCAACCTGTTCTTTCAAAGTTAATTTTTTACCGCTGCGGCTCGATAATAACCTTTAACGATTCACCCGCCCCGGCGACCAGGCGGAATCCCAGACCCGTCTCGGCCAGTCCCAGGCGGTGGGTAATCATCTTTCCCACCGGCAGGCGGCGCGCCTGTATCAGCTGCAGCGCCGCGGCGTAATCAGTGGGGCTGCCGGCATAGGAAGTGGTCAGCGTCACATCGTTACGCCAGAAAACATCGTTGATGGAAAGGGGAAAGGTAACGCCGGGACCGGTGGGGGCAAAGAAGAGGATAGTGCCTCCCCGCTCGACGGAGGCCAGCGCCTGATTTATGGCTGCAACCGCCCCGGTGCACACGATGACCAGGTCGGCCAGGTAGCCGCCGTTTACCTCTAGCAATCGTTCGGGTGAAAATTCACTGGCATTAAACGCCACATCCGCCCCGAGCCTTCTCGCCGCTTCCAGGCGGTAATTATTAATATCTACTGCGGTAATGCGGCCGGCGCCGAACGCCCGGGCCAGCTGCACATGGAGCAACCCGGAAATACCGCTGCCGATGATGAGCACGCTCTGCCTCGGCTGTAAATACGCCCGCCTCTGCCCGCGCAGGACGCAGGCCAGCGGCTCGACGAAGGTGGCCTCTTCATAAGACACGTTATCGGGCAGGGGGAAAACGCCTCGGTCGACGTTAATAGCGGGGAGACGCACGTATTCAGCGAATCCGCCGGGGTCGAAGTTGGTACGGCGTAAAGTATCGCAGACGGTCGGATTGCCGCTCAGGCAGTAGTGGCAGGTATTGCAGGGCACATGATGGGCGACGGCCACACGGTCCCCGACCCTATACTGTTTGACGCCCTCACCCACCTCTACGACCTCGCCGGCGATTTCATGCCCCAGCACCAAAGGCGCGCGGTCAAGGCGGTACCACTCCATGACATCGGTGCCACAGATGCCGCTGGCGATGATGCGCACCAGCAGTTCACCCGGGCCAATACGCGGCACCGGCCTCTCCTCAAGACGTACGTCCCGGTTGTTATACCAGACGGCAACACGCATTTTTCCGGCGGTTGATTTACTTATTTTTGGCGGCATCGTATATCTTTTGCGCCTTCTGCGGGGTGGCGTCATCGTGGACGATGGCGCGTATCGCTTTAATCATGGCCACCGGGTGGTCGTTCTGCCAGACGTTCCGCCCGAGGTTGACGCCGATAGCGCCCTTCTGGATACCGTCATGGACGAAATTGAATACTTCCAGCTCTGTCTCCGTCTGGGGGCCACCCGCCATGACGACCGGTACCGGGCAACCCTTGACTACTTTTTCGAAGTTTTCACACCAGTAGGTCTTGACGATACGGGCGCCCAGCTCGGCACAGATACGGGTGCTTAAGGCTAAATAGCGGGCGTCCCGCTTGCCCAGCTCTTTCCCTACCGCCGTCACCGCCATAACGGGTATGCCGTACTTTTCGCCTTCGTTGACCAGCTTGGAAAGGTTAAGCAGCGATTCTTTTTCATAGCTGGAACCGATAAAGATGGAAATCCCTATCGCCGAGGCGTTCAGCCGGATGACTTCTTCAATATCGGTAATGATGCCCTCGTTAGCCAGGTCGGCGCCTACCATGCTGGTGCCGCCGGAGACGCGCAGGATAATAGGTTTTGATTTTGCCGGGTCTATCGCCGCGCGCAATACCCCCCGGGTGACGAAGACGCCATCGGCATAAGGCATTATCGGTTCGAGGGTTTTCCCCGGTTGTTCCAGATTTCTGGTCGGTCCCTGAAAGTAGCCGTGGTCTATAGGCATAAAGACACAGCGCCCGTCCGAAGGAATCAACTGCGCCAGGCGGTTGGCCATTCCCCATTCCATCATCGGCAGTCCTCCTTGTACGCTTTAGTGACGATATATTAAATTTAGGTGATGGGGACGGCTTTGTCAATCAGGGGAATTTAAGGTTTTATCTGCCTTCATGTGCCGG
>CAZXYV010000301.1:0-2740 GCA_964645025.1 uncultured Dehalococcoidaceae bacterium
GATATGATGGCCTTCATGCAGTATGCCATGCTGATTATCATGTCCTTCATGATGGTCACGGTGATGTTTATCATGCTGCCGCGCGCCAGCGTTTCCGCCGATAGAATCCATGAGGTGCTGGCAACCGACCCCGTAATCAAGGACAGGCAAGAGCCGCAGCAATTCAGCGGGGACCTCAGGGGGATGGTGGAATTTAGGAATGTTTCATTCCGTTATCCCGGCGCGGAAGATGACGTATTGAAAAATATCACCTTTACCGCCAGGCCCGGACAGACGACGGCGTTTATCGGCAGCACCGGGAGCGGCAAGTCCACCCTCGTCGACCTTATCCCGCGGTTCTATGATGTCACCGCCGGCAAGGTCATGGTCGATGGCATCGATGTCCGCGAGGTGTCGCAGCACGACCTGAGGGAAAAAATCGGCTATGTCTCGCAGAGGGCCGTGCTTTTCTCCGGAACTATCGCCAGCAATATCAGATACGCTAACGGGCTGGCCACCGATGCCGATTTAGCCAGATATGCCCGGACGGCCCAGGCCCTTGATTTCATCACCACCAGTGAACAGGGTTATGAAATGGCTGTCTCCCAGGGCGGCACCAACCTGTCCGGGGGACAGAAACAGAGGCTGTCAATCGCCCGGGCGCTGGCCAAGCGACCGGAAATCTACATCTTCGATGATGCCCTGTCCGCCCTCGATTTCAAGACCGACGCCGACCTCAGAAAGGCGCTGAAAACAGAGACCAGCCAGGCTACGGTGCTCATCGTTACCCAGCGTGTCAGCACCATTATGGGCGCCGAACAGATTGTCGTGCTGGAAAACGGCGAGGTTGCCGGTGTCGGTACTCATAAAGACCTGATGCAAAACTGCGATGTCTACCGGGAAATCGCGCTGTCCCAGCTATCCAGGGAGGAGCTCGTCTCATGACCCAGATAAATAATTCTCAGCCTAGAGACGGCCGCGGGATGGGTGTCGGCCCGATGGGCAGGGGACCGATGGGTCAGCGACCACCGGGCGGAGGCCCCATGGGTGGAGGGCCGGGGGGACACGGCCCTATGGGCGCGATGATGGCCGGAGAAAAACCCAAGAGCTTCCGCAAGACGATGCGGACTTTCCTGAAATACCTGGCGCCTTACAGGCTGCAGCTGATTATTGTCTTCGTTTTTGCCGTGGCGAGTACGGCTTTCATGATTGTAGGCCCCAAGCTGCTGGGAAAGGCGACTAACCGCCTCTTTGAAGGTGTCGTGGCCAAGGCGATGCACGTCCCGGGTGCGTCTGTCGATTTTGCTTACATCGCCAATATTGTATTTGTCCTTATCGGCCTTTATGTCCTGAGTTCGGCTTTCAGTTATATCCAGGGATATATCATGGCGGGCGTCTCCATGAAGGTTACTTACACCTTCCGCCGGAGAATTGCGGAAAAAGTAAAGCGGATGCCGCTCAAATATTTCGACACCAGGACGCACGGTGAAGCCCTCAGCCTGGTGACCAACGACATCGATACCATCAGCAACACGCTGACCCAGAACCTGTCCCAGATAGTCACCTCCGTAACCACCATCATCGGCGTTCTTATCATGATGTTGACCATCAGCTGGTTGATGACCTTGGTCGCGCTGGTGATCATACCGGTCTCCTTCGGGCTGGTTACGGTGGTTATCAAAGCGTCGCAGCGGTATTTCAAGCGCCAGCAGGACTACCTCGGGCATGTCAACGGGCACGTGGAAGAGGTTTACTCCGGACATACCGTGATGAAAGCCTTTAACGGGGAGGACAGGGCTATCGGGCAGTTTGACCAGTTGAACGATGTGCTTTACGGGGCGGTCTGGAAATCCCAGTTCCTTTCCGGCCTGATGATGCCTATCATGACCTTCGTAGGTAACCTGGCCTACGTCACCGTGGCCATCCTCGGGGGATACCTGGCCGTGCGCGGGACTATCGGGGTCGGTGATATCCTGGCTTTTATCCAGTACGTCAGGTCGTTCACCATGCCCATCACGCAGACCGCCAATATCGCTAATGTGCTGCAGTCCACCGCCGCCGCGGCCGAGCGCGTCTTTGAGTTCCTCGATGAAGGCGAGGAGGTCGCGGGCCCGGTAGATGCCGTCAAGCCGGACAGGGTAACCGGCCGCGTCTCTTTCCAGAACGTGCGCTTCGGTTATAGCCCGGATAAAATAATCATCAACAATTTCTCGGCCGAGATTCAACCGGGGCAGAAAGTGGCCATCGTCGGGCCCACGGGCGCCGGTAAGACTACCATCGTTAAACTCCTGATGCGCTTTTATGAGTTGAATGGCGGCGCCATCAAAGTAGATGGAGTCGACACCAGGCAGTTCACCCGCGAAGACCTGCGCAGCCTGTTCGGGATGGTCCTGCAGGACACCTGGTTGTTCAACGGCTCTATCAGGGAGAATATAAGGTATGGCAAACTGGGTGCCACCGATGATAAAGTGGTCGCAGCCGCCAGGATGGCCTACGCCGACCACTTCGTGCGGACATTGCCGCAGGGTTATGACATGGAACTGAATGAAGAGACCAGCAACATCTCCCAGGGACAAAAGCAACTGTTGACCATAGCGCGCGCTTTCCTGGCCGACCCCAAAATCCTGATTCTGGATGAAGCCACCAGTTCCGTCGATACGAGGACAGAGATACTGATACAAAAAGCCATGAAAGACCTGATGCAGGGCCGGACCAGCTTCGTGATTGCCCACCGCCTGTCCACCATACGGGATGCCGATAT
>CAZXYV010000302.1:0-2708 GCA_964645025.1 uncultured Dehalococcoidaceae bacterium
CATGCCGAAAGCGGCAGGGTCTTGAGTTTCTCGAGCCACTCTTTGCCCATGGATGTGGCTTCGGCCCATTTTTTATTGACAAATTCGGTTAATATCACCCGGGCTGCGTCAACATCCCCTTTATCAGCTAACCCGGCCGCTTCTCTCTCCATTTTATAGCTTTCTTCAATGGTCTGGATCTCGAAGAACGTCCAATAGTGTTTAATCTTTTCGGCGTAGTCCGGGTGGAATTCCAGGGACAACCGCAATTCTTCAAAGATTCTTGCCACAGGATTAGACTCCCGGGTGATATCTTCGGGCAGCGCGTCAACACCGATGTAAACAGGTAAAAAGGGAGATACACACGCCTGGCCAAATGTTGTCCAGAGGCAGCTAAATAAATCCGTGTGGTCTTCTACGGGATTACAGATGGTGACGCACTTCGTGTGAGTTACCATCCCATGAATACATACTGCTTTCCGGCCTCTTTCCTCCGGCACGTACCGGCTCATTCTCCCTTCTTCAGGAGAAAGGTCGCCGTGGTCTCTAAAAACGCTCATAAAATACGGTAGGGCAATGCCGCTGCCAAAATACGGCATATTCTCCGTCCCCGGGGGATGCGGGACTTCCATAGCGCAGCAATCATATTGCCTGTCGATCAGCAGCTCCCAGAGTCTCTTGGCCCGGTTGTACCCCGCGCCTATCCCCGCTTCGGCTTTCACTTTCAGTTTCGAGTTGACAAAGAAATTGGCACAGGCAAAGACCTGGTCCGTCATCGGGCCGTGAATGGCATGGTTCGCCGGGTCACCGTATACCCAGTTCGCACCTTCTATCAAGTATCCTTCATTTGTGTCCACAAGCATCCGCCCGATGGATCCACCTCCCATGAAGCCGACAGTTCCGTATCGGGTCATGTTCTCCGACCACGCTTTAACGTATTCTCCGGCGCTGTTTGATGTCCTCATCAACTCATCTTCGGTAACGCGCTTGGGGGTACCCGGGTATGGGGGAAACGACATGGCGGGCCGGAAAAACCCGACGATGCCGATTCCTTTTTCACTTAAGATGGGAATCAGGTTCTCAGGGCCGGGGCCGCAGGCTTTGAGATACCGGTTTCCCGCCTTAGGGATAACCAGTTGTACTCTAATAGTCTCCCAATCGTGGTTAGTATCGTGGGCCTGGGCTAATAAATTGCCTCTGAGCGATGTTAAGCCGGTCGCCATAGCAGCAGAGCAAGTCATATGTTCCTCCTTAAATGATCAAACCTGAAGCTTAGGCAAGGGTTATAAAATTCTTATTCATAAGCCGGTTTTGACCGGAAACTGATGTACTTATATTAGGTTGAACCATTCATACGCTTCGTTCTCTAAACGGTGGAAACTCAGTTTAGCCATATCCTATACCCTCTTATTAGAGCAGTCAACGCTAAATATGACTCATGTTGACAGTGAAACATCTTTATCACCGGGCAAATGAGAAATATTCTTTCGTCCAATTTTAATTATCCGGCTGAATAATGTTTTCACCGGGGAATTACCGGAAGCAATACATGGGAGGCGTGGCGCTTGTCATGACAAATTGTCTGCGCGGCTATCCGCGAGTCCACATCCTCGCCCATGATATTACCGGTGTTAAGGTTCCTCTCCCATTTAGGAAAACTGCTGCTGGAGATGTCAATGCGTACCCGGTGCCCGGGCTTGAAAACGATGCTAGTGCCACCGAGATCGATGCTGTATTCATAAACTTCGCCGGGTTTGATTAACTCCGGCGCCGCTACGGACCGGCGGTAGCGGGCCCTGACGATGCCCTCCGCTACATTGTAGGCCACGCTGGTCGGCCAGACATCCACCAGTTTAGCGGTAAAATCGGTATCAACCGCCGACGAGGCGGCATAAAGCATTACCCGGACGGGGCCGGTAACCTCCATCTCCTTCTCCAGAGGCAGTGACGAATAGACCAGGACATCGGGCCGTATCTCCAGCCCCTGCTGGTTGAACGCTCCCATGCCCATTTCGCTGGAAAGCGCCGGGTTTCTCGGATCGTAGAGGAAACTGTCAGACGGCTCGTCAGTCGGCAGTCCGCCGCTCAAGGCACCATCGCCTGACCTGGTGTTAGCCTGACCGCCACTATGAAAATAAAAGCTGGTATACTTCGTCCTGGAAAGGGGCCACTCGTTTTCATCCCGCCAGGCATTATCGCCCATGATAAAAATGCGTACCGGAGGTTCTTTTTCGACACCGTTGTCTTTCCCCTTTAGCCAGTGATCGAACCACCGGAGGTGTAAACCGGTAACGTCGGTCATCACACCGGAGCTGGCCAGACCGAAATCCAGCTGCCCGACGATATTCATCATATCCGCCGAGTGAATCCAGGGGCCGATAAGCAACTTTTGCACGGCTGACCCTGAGCCCTTTTTCTCTTTTATCTTCTGGAAGCTGTTTAATACCCCGGGCGTCATCTCGGTGTCATACCACCCTGCAATGTGGAACACCGGTACGCCAAGTTTGTCCAGGGGCAGCGGCCCGCCGCTGGCCTCCTTCCAGTATTCGTCATCAGATATATGGGACAGTGTTTCAGAGTAACCGGGTTGCATCAGGTCGAGCTCTTCGATCATTTTTACCGCCGGGGAATCCTTCATCGGTAGGAAGCGTTGCTGCTCTTTAATGGTATCTAATAGATAGACGAGGCACTTCATTACGGATTTTAATTCTTCCGGGGGCAGATTTTTC
>CAZXYV010000303.1:0-2707 GCA_964645025.1 uncultured Dehalococcoidaceae bacterium
TACCGGCAACGTGGATGATATCGAATCCGGCTTCAGCTAAGTCTTTTATACTAATCGGGTCAACGCCCGGTGCTCTGGGTTTTATTTCGGTGTCAGTCGTAATTGGCTGATCCAGCGCAGCAGTCCATACATTCTCTCCAATCCCGGATACTGAATCATTCTCTCCGACGGAAGGCGCTGAATTTATTACCTGGCTGATGCCTCTTGAGGTAAAGGGGACCTCTTGCTGGCCTATCAGCACGTCCGCCGTTTTCAGCGTAGGCGCGGCAAGTGCAAGCAGTCCATCTTCAGGTGAACCTAAAACAATATCGCCTACGGCCATCATTGTCAGAGTGTTATTGTTCATCTCATCCTTTCTCCATTCTGGACAGCGTTGCAATATATTTTCTTCAGAGTTCTTAGAGCAATTGTTGACGATAGTTGGATGCCACCAGGATATGCCCCCGTATTATGGGTTTAGTTACTTTCTTAAATGACCACGGCAAGTGGGGTAGCCCTGCCGGTATATAGACGATGGAGGATTGGGTGATGATATGTTTTTCCTGGTCCTTGCCGGCGCCCAATGTTAGCTCAACTTCTGCCCCGAAATCATATAAATCTTCGCCCCCCATCATGAACAAGTATTCGTCGACGTCATGCGTGTGAGTGGGGTGTTTATCCGCGCTTGGTTCTGACTGACCCACGAACGAAAATTCAATGCCGATTCCATCCATCATGCTGGCATCTATTCTCATTACCTTCGACGGTCGTTTTCTGTCCGGCGGCGTTCTTGGTGGTGCTCCCGGTATCATCGGGGGACTCGGTTCGGTGAATATATATTTCCCGTATTTAGTTGTCATTTTCCCATTCTCCTTCGCTCATGTTAATAAACATATCCTGTTTATATCGTGAAATACAGACGATTAACCTGCTTGAATACATCACGGTAAAAGAGGTGAGCACTAATAAGTTTTAACCATAGCCATGCAAACCCGTAGCGTGCCTGATTCTGTTCTGCCTCAAACTCAGCACGCAGCGCAGATACCAGCCTGGCATTACCGGCCTTTGAATTTTGGCTCTCTTTTCTCTCTAAAAGCCCTGGCACCTTCTTTTCTGTCCTCACTTTCGAATTGAGGTCGCATAAGTGTATTGAATTCCAACTCCTCTCTCTGCTGCCTGTTTAACTGCTCTGATGCTTCTTTATAGTGTGCATACTTAATAATTCTTAAAGTTAAAGGGGCATTCTTCTTTATTATATTAGCCATATTGGTAGCCTCGGTCATGAGCTCAGCGTCAGGAACAACTTTATTGATAAGACCCACCTCATATGCTCTCCGGGCGCTCATCATCTGGCCGGTTAAAGCCATTTCCAGAGCTATTTTAAATGGCATGTATCGAACATAACTTCTTATACCGCCCACATCACCGATTTTTGCTTCAGGATAGCCAAATTTAGCGCTCTCAGCGGCGATTACCAGATCACAATTCCGTATAGCCATACCTAAACCTGCACCGACAGCATATCCATGGACAGCGGCAATGATAGGTTTAAGAATACTTACACCATTTACCGGTTGACGCGGCGGCCTGCCTGTCGCCGGGGCTGCTGCCGGTACCGGTGTCCCCGGAGCCGGTGTTCCCGGCGGTCCCCAGCTTATATCCATACCGGCACAAAAAGCTTTACCAGCTCCACTAAGAATGGCAACCCGAGTATCAGGGTCTTTTTCAAAACTTTCCCATGCCTTGTTTAACGCATCAAGAGTTTCCCGGTTCAGGGCATTCATTTTTTCAGGACGATTAATTGTTACATAGGCAATCTGCTCTTTTACTTCATAAAGAACCACGGAATCACCCATTGCTGTATCCCTCCTTTAGGCAGCCCTCATTTTGTCTCTTATACTTTTATCAGCCTTGGCTTATCTTTTCCTCGGATAGGTATTTTTTCATTTTATCTCGTCTCTTATTTCGTATTTTTTCCCCGCTGTGTATTAATACCCGGGGAAAATGAGGCCTGGCCGGCCTATTCGAGGACTCCCTCTATTACCAGTTCGGCAATCTCCTCATCCGACATACCGAGGATACCTTTTAAAACATACTCATTATGCTCGCCTTGTAAAGGAGCACGCTGTAGTTCATATAGGGACTTCGACATTAAAAAAACAGGCCTAGGGGCAGTGTATTCCCCAAATTCCGGGTGCTCCAGTTTCCAATACAGGTGACGGTGCCTTAATTGAGGGTCATGCTCCTGCAGGTCTTCAGCATTCAGCAGTACCCCCGCCGCCACCCCGGCCGCCTGCATTATATTCATAATATCTTCCGCTAAGCGGCTAATTGTCCACTCCTCGACCAGCTTGTCCAGTTCGTCCTCATTTTTCTTCCTTGCTAAAAGGGTGCTGAACCTGGTCTCCTTTGTCCAGGCCGGATTTCCAATAACCTTACAAAAGCTCTCCCATTCCTCATCAGTGAATACAGCGATGGCACACCACCTGTCTTCACCACGGCAGCGATAAGCCCCGTGGGGGGCAGCGTAGCTCGAGCGATTTCCCATTCTGCTGACGACCCGTTTATTCACGACGTAGTCCAGCAATACAGGTGCAACGAAGTGGACGCTGTTTTCAAACTGCGATACATCAAGGTATTGCCCCTTGCCGGTCCGGCGCCGGTAATCCAAGGCGGCGAGGATGGCAAGGGTGGCGAAACGCGCCCCGATAAAATCGGTGTAGGCTCC
>CAZXYV010000304.1:0-2706 GCA_964645025.1 uncultured Dehalococcoidaceae bacterium
GGCGCACGTTTTATCGTTGTTGTCCTCTATGGCCTTGTCGATGCTTCCATCGCTATCGATTATCGCCCGGAAAACGTGCGGCCCGGCCTGCGCTTTCCACGTGAAAGTCTTGACCGTGACCACGCCGGGGTCGACGGGGTCAACCGGGCTGGTGGCCAGGTGATGCTCATCAATTAAGCAGGCGAGCTGTGAATCCCCGGCCTGTAGCTCTCCCCGGTTTTTGATCGTTACGGTAAATGTCAGTGTATCCCCGATGGACGCCGTTTCCGGCGACAGGGAAACCGATTCGATGGTGAGGTCGGGAAGCGGGGTAGACGCCGCTAAGGCCCAGGCTTGAGTACCCAGTAACCAGGCGGGCGTAGACAGGCCTGCCAATAGCAATATTGCTACCAGCGCGCCGGATATTACCCGACGTTTGTAGCTTCTCATGGATTTTCCTTCACGTGACGGCTGATAACAGGATAGCCTGTTAGGCGCGGCGGCGATTGGGATTTAGCATTGATTCAGGCATGGTGCTATCACCCATTTTGTGAAGGGTAGGATGCGGATTTCCAGGACGATTAAAGGACGCCCTCATCGGCGAGCCGGGTTATTTCTTCCTCGGTATGGCCGAGCATTTCCGAGAGCACCGCGTGATTGTCCTGGCCGAGGAATGGTGCCGGATAATCGATTTTTCCGGGCGTCTTCGAAAGCTTGAATAGCGAGCCGGGCGTTTTAACTTTACCCGAGATAGTTTGCTCTACCTCGATAATGGCGTTCCGGCTCTTTAGCTGCGGGTCGTTGCAGACCTCCTCGAAGGTGGGCAGTCTGGAGCAGGGCACATCGGCTTTCCTGAGTAGATTCAATATTTCATCGGTCTTCTTGGTTTTCGTCCACCCGGTAATCGCGGTATCGATTTCGTCTCGATACTTGTAGCGCTCGTTCTGGTTGGCACCCATCGGGGTATCAAAAAGTTCTGGCCGCCCCATGACGGTGTAAAGCCTTTTCAGCTGGTCGAGGACGCCGGCCATGATGAAGACTCTCCCGTCCTGGGTGGGGTAAAGATTACACGGTATCATCGCCGGGTGCCGGTTGCCAAAGCGTGGCGGATTTTCACCGTTCAGGAAATAATAGGGGGCAAACTCAATGGACGTTAGTTGCCAGATGCACTCCTGCATGGACATGTCGATGGTCTGGCCTTCGCCTGTCTTTATCCGGTGTAACAAAGCGGCCACGATGGCAAACGCGGCGAAGAAGCCGGCAGAGAAGTCGGCTATCGATACGCCGCACCGGGTGGGACTGTCCGGAAAGCCTGTGACGGCGGTCATACCTCCCATGGCCTGAGCGACCGGGTCAAACCCTGAATAATCCCGGTAAGGACCGGTTTGGCCGTAAGCGGATATCGAGGCATATATTAATCGGGGATTCAGCTTACAGAGCTCCTGGCTGCTCAGGCCGAGTTTAGCCATCGTTCCCGGGCTGAAGTTCTCGACCAGCACGTCGACTTTTTTCACCAGTTCCTTACAGATATTGCTGCCTTTGGCTGTCCGTAAGTTCAACGTAACACTTTTTTTACCCCGGTTTAAGGTGATAAAAGCGCCGCCTTCCAGACCCTGGGTATGGGGTACGTCATTTCTTATTAAATCTCCGGCCCCGGGCCTTTCAATCTTGATGATTTCGGCTCCTAAATCTTTGAGCAGCAGTGTGCAAAACGGCCCGGAATATACCTGGGTGAAATCCAGTACTTTAATGCCTTCCAGTACGCTAGCCATGATGCCTCCTCAAGATTTTCTGTCGCACTCTTTCCGGTTGCGGTAAACCCCGGTGACCTGCCACAGCGAGGTGAGAAACCAGTAGACTGTGGGACAATGTAATTATATTCTATCCGCGGCGGTTCAATCAAATATAAGCGTAAATTATTATTTAAGGTATTTATCGAAGAAGTCGGCGACCATGGTGGTTATCTCGGCGCGGGTGGGGGAGATAGCCCCGCCGGTCGGGGTAAAGCTGTGCCCGCCGTTCTTGACGACCACCAGCGTGGCCGGGACACCCGCCGCCTGCAATCGGCTGTAGAGTATCTGCGACTGTGCCAGCGGTACAACATTGTCCTTGTCGCCATGCAATATCAGGCAAGGCGGGTCATCCGGAGAGACGTAGGTCACCGGGCTGGCCAATTTTACGGCCTGGGAGTTAGGGTCGGAAGTGCCGAATACCTGTTCCAGCACCGACCCTCCACCGGCTCGAAAAAGTACCGCTATATCGGTCGGGCCGAACATGTCCACCACGGCCCGGACACGGCTGGACTGATTGGGATAGCCGCCTGAACCCTCCAGGCCGGCGCTGGCATCGGTCGTACCGAGCAAAGCGACCAGGTGTCCGCCGGCGCTGCCGCCCCAGACACCAATTCTTTCAGGATTGATGCCAAAGAGCGAGGCATTAGCCCTTAAGAACCGGATAGCGCATTTTGCGTCTTCTATCTGGGCGGGAAACTTGTACTGGGGTGCCAGACGGTAATTGATGGAGACGGCAAGATAGCCGCGGCTGACCATTTCTGGTATCTCGGTGGCGCCGGCGCCAATCGTTTTATCGCCCTGGGTCCAGGCGCCGCCGTGAACGTAGACTACGGCGGGTACGGCTCCGGCGGCCGTTTTCGGGTAGTAAATATCAAGTTTGAGGGCGACACCATCGGCATTACCGTAAGTCAGGTCTTTGACAACCGTGCCCAGC
>CAZXYV010000305.1:0-2696 GCA_964645025.1 uncultured Dehalococcoidaceae bacterium
GGCGGGCTGAAAAACGTGATGGTAGCCGTTAGTATCGCCCTGGCACCGATGTACGCCAGGTTAATGTGCGGCCAGGTTCTCTCCGTCAGGGAAAACGACTACGTTATCGCCGGCCATGCCATCGGCGCCAGCAACCGGCGTATCATGTTCGGTCATATCCTGCCGAATTGTTTTCCGCCACTCATAGTACAAATGACGATGATGATGGGGACGGCTATCCTTACTGAAGCCAGCCTCAGCTTTCTCGGTATCGGCATAGAGCCGCCTAACGCCGCCTGGGGCGCTATGGTCACTGATGGCTACAGGTATCTGCTTTCGAATCCGTGGCTTTCTTTCGCGCCCGGCGTAGCTATCATGCTGGTGGTATACGGTTTTAATATGGTGGGGGATGGCCTGAGAGATGCACTCGACCCCAGGTTGAGGGGCACACTCTAACGGCGGCGAAGGCCGCGGTTCAGTCTCTTCAAAATGAATTACCCTTAACAGGCAATATCATGGCTATTAGCGAACCTTCACCAGTCTTATGGCGTTTGCCCGGCAGCTGATTAAACAACTTCCGCATCCGGTACAGTTGACATCATTGACTTTTAGCCGGTCGTTTTCCATGTATCTGACCGTGCAGATTTGGTCGGCGCAGACTCCACAGTTGGTGCATTTTTCTTCATCGGTTACCGCCTTGACCTTCCCGGCCGACATATTAAGCTCATCCAGGTACTTTATATGCTGCTGTCCCAGTCCGATTATTTCCTCCGTGGACCGGTAACCCTGCTCGGTCATGAATTTCTTTAGAAAATTATTACACCGTCTTAGCAAATTCCTGCCCTGTTCCATCATCCCGGTAGTCACCTGTACCAGCCGCGCTCCGAGCATCATCATTTCCACACAGTGTTCAGGAATTACGACGCCGCCGGCCGCCGTGATATCAATTCCCGGTACAAACCTGGCGATGGCAGCCACGTCTTTATAGCATATCATCCTCAGCCATGAGCCGCTGCTCCCGGAAAAGGCGTGTCCGTTCAGAAACGGGTATAACGGTTTACCATGATTATAAATGTCTGGAGGGGCGATAGAGACTGCACAATTTACAGTTGAGATGAATTTAGCTCCGGCATCCCTGATGCGCCTCGCCATTCCTACTATGGCCGGAAAGCCGGTTTCCGGTGATAGCTTGATGCCAACCGGGATTTTTACGGCCTTGACTACTTCCCTGGTTATGTTCTCCACCATGTCAGGGATTTGCCCTATCAGGGCACCCGGCCACCTGGTGCTGAATGTCTCCTCCAGGTAGTCCTCCACCGCGCCCGTCATGGATGGCTGGGCGGGGCAAGATAGATTGACCTCGATTATATCCACGCCTTGCTCCTCCCAGAATTTCGCAGCATCGACATAACTGTCAGGCAGAGAACCATACCCCCGCGTATTCGCGATGAGAAGAACATCTTGAGGCTTGCGTTTCCTCACGATATCCATGACCCGCAGGCTATGTTCAACCTCCTCGGCATCCCTTTCAATCGTCATCCAGGCGGGGTGTGTGACGAGTGTAAATATCCCTTCTACGCCGTATGGTGCGGCAGGCGTCGCCGAAATGATGGTCCGGGTGCCGGCTGGGAACCTGGGACGGACCCGGTCAGGTTTGGCCATCTCTTTTACTTTACGTATTGATTTTTTTGTGGCGTAGGAGCAGGTGGGCATATAGATATATCCGACACCGGCATCAGCATGTTTGAGCAGGACTTCGGCATGCAATTCCGGTGTGAGATTGGCGCCTTCAGGTCTGCCGACAGCCCCAACACCAATGGGTGACCTGAAGTTCAACCCGGCGAATTTCGTCTCTAAACTGGGTGCGACATCCTTTGACAATGCTTAATACCTCCATATATAATTCTCTATGAATTATCGTACCATACTATCAAACTTAAAAGGTAGTAGACTCTTTAAGAGCCTCCAACCGGTTCATGGCCGGCAGGGGATATTCCTAAGAGCATGTTTTCACGGAACGTGGTAATCAAATACCACCCTGGAAGGCGGTCATTTTAAAAACAGCTCAGGAGGGAAAATGATTGTAGATGCTCAATCTCACGGATTGAACGGCAAGCGTTTGTGGCCTGTTGTTGAAGCCGGAGGCGGCTGGGCAAAAAAAATTATTGCTGGCATTCGGCAACTGGCTAAGGACCGCCCCCAACTGCTGGATATGGCTTTCCGGGTAGAGCTGCTTGATAAATATGGCTTTGATTTGCAGGTGGTGACGCCAGCGCCTATCGAGGTTAACAACTTTCCAGGCGATGCCCCGACCAGGCTGGAGATAGCCCGGCGTATCAACGATAATATGGCCAGCGTGAGAGAAGACTCTAAAGGAAGACTTATTCCCATCGGTGTTATTCCTCTCATCGGATTTAATGATGCCGGCGGCCGGGAACTGGAACGGGCGATTAAAAGCCTCGGCCTGAAAGGCGTCAATGTGCCCTCCCATGTTATGGGCAAGCCTCTGGACAGTGCTGAATACAGGCCTTTCTGGGCGCAGGCCGAAGAATTGGACATACCGGTCTATATTCATCCGTGGGGACCTCCCCAGGCCAATGACCGCAGTTATGAAGCTGAGTATGACCTTACTCACGCTTTCGGGTGGCCTTTCGAGACAGCACTGGCACTTTCCCGCCTTGTCTTCTCGGGGATAATGGAGTCTTACCCGAAATTGA
>CAZXYV010000306.1:0-2670 GCA_964645025.1 uncultured Dehalococcoidaceae bacterium
GCGATGATAAGACCAAGTTTATGATTTCTCCCCGGTACAACTATAATCACGAGACTAATACCGTTATCCGCGTCTGGGGTTCGACATTCAAGCCGGCGCTACGGAAAGAATGCCTGCGGCTGGGAGTAAAGATTTATGACAGGGTAATGGCCACCAGCCTGTTGAACGAAGGCGGCATCCAGGGGGCTAGAGTAGTCGGCGCGACGGGCGTTAACAACCGCACCGGCGAGTTCATGGTTTTCAAGGCCAGGGCGACCATACTCTGCATGGCCGGGCCCGGCTCTATCTGGGTCTTCAACACGGAGCTGGCCGGCATCACCACCTTCAGGTCCCGCGCCATGTCCGGCGATGGCCACGTCATGGCCTATAAGGCCGGCGCCGAGCTGACCATGATGGAAAGGACGGGCACGCTGAACCTGGGCACGGGTTTCAAGCACAACTGGTACGGCGGCGCCGGGGACGCCAGCTATGAAAACGTCCACATCGTTGACGCTAACGGTAAAGCCCTCCCCGTGCCGTATGAAGGATGGGGCTCGAATCTCGGTCAGATGGCTCGCGGCGTCAGAGGTAGCCCCTGGGACGCCGTGCGCGAGGGGGTGCTCAAAGGGGAATACGCCCTGCCGTTCTACGGCGATTTCCCAAGCATGCCCAGGGTCGAGAGGGATGTTACCTGGGGGCTGATGATTGGCGAGGAAGCCATCTGCCGCATTATCGTGGACACTTATAACGCGTCCGGTTTTGACCCGGCCCGGGACCAGCTCCAGAACTATCAGTTGATAGAAGGACGCAGCCTGCCGCAATGGCGCTCCGTCGATGGCGCCGGCGCCCGTGGCGGTGTCCTTATCGATGACTGGAATATGAGGACCACGGTAGAAGGCCTCTATGCCACCGGCGACCAGCTGCCTTCTTCCGGTGACCATAACCTGGCGGCGACCACCGGGCGCTATAGCGGCCGAAAAGCCGCGGACTATATAAAGCAGGTAGCGCAGGGCAAGATATCTCCAGAGCAGATTGCCGCCGAAAAGGCGCGGGTCTATGCCCCGGTGAAGAAAAACGAGGGAATCGACTGGAAGGAGCTGCATTTCGGTATCTCCCGGGCGATGCAGTTCTTCTGTTCTGAATATAAGACCGAGTCGCTCCTCAAGATGGGGCTGGACACGCTGAATGAAATCGAGGAGAACTATGTCCCCCGGCTCTTCGCCCTCGACCCGCATAAGCTGATGTGCAGCCTGGAGAGCTTGAGCACCCTCGTCTGCGCGCAAATGATAATGGAAGCCTCAATGGCTCGCCAGGCCAGCAGCAAGTTCCTGGACTTCCACCGGATAGACTGCCCCCAGTTGGACCCGCCGGAATGGAACAGGTTCCTGACGCTCAAGCTGGAAAACGGTAAGGTCAAGA
Source organism: uncultured Dehalococcoidaceae bacterium (assembly GCA_964645025.1). Taxonomy (GTDB): domain Bacteria; phylum Chloroflexota; class Dehalococcoidia; order Dehalococcoidales; family RBG-16-60-22; genus Fen-1077. The sequence continues at coordinate 1,399 of CAZXYV010000306.1, forward strand.
TTGGTTCACGCCCGTTCGGTTTCTGGGGCAACATGAAAGAAAACTACGAAGCCCATAATAAAGACTATACGGGCGTTTATCAGGGTAAATAAGGAGAGTATGATAGCTTTTCTGTCACCCTGAGCCCAGATGTAATCGGGGTGTGAGGGTCTCGTTAGGGTGACTATTATATCAACCAAAAATAAGGAGGATATGATGGCTAAAGATAAAGTATACGCTATACCCAATGTCGCGACACCGAGCCGTCCGGTGATATTTACGGATAAGTGCAAGGGGTGCAACCTCTGCGTGGAGGTCTGCCCGGTGGATGTCTTCATACCGCATCCCGAAAAAGGCAAAGCGCCGATTATCCTGCACCCCGAGGAATGCTGGTACTGCGGCTGCTGTGTCGAGGCATGCAATCTCCCCGGCGCCATCAAGTTCAACTGGCCGCTGCAGCAGCGCGGCTACTGGAAGAACAAAGCGACGGGAGAAGTAAAGCGGGTTTAATACCTCTCCTCCTACCCCCTCTCCGTGTACGGAGAGGGGGAATAAAAAGGGGTGAGGTTGCTTTTTCCGATTTTAATAAAACCGGTCTCCATTCCTTTGTCTCACGGGGGTCTTCAACACCAGTAATAGATATAATAGTGGGTAGGAATGACCACTGCCAAAGGGGGGAATTGATGGATGGACGCGAACGTAGAAAAGACTAAACAATTACTGGAAACAGGATACAAGATCATTCGTATAGAAATGAAATACGACAAGCTTAAAGAGCCGGATACAATAAATCACATAGTTACATTAAAAAAGGGTGAGAGTCGAGAAGTCATTCAATCTGCTAACTCGCAAGAATTCATGGAATTGATTCTTCATTTCAAGCAAGCTAAAGACAAATACGATAATAGTGAATTCGTTTATATTGAGGATTTGAAAAAGTACAGCCAAATGATCGAGTCAGAGCACAACCATGTTGTCTTACAGGATCACCATACACTAAAAATCAGCGGACGCGATTTCTCACAAGGCATTTCTACAATCAGTCTGAAACCAGGTGGGCGTGATACTCGTATTGGAACGGCACAAATATGGATTGATCTAGAAAAAAATCCAGAATTTAAAAATATTGACTTTAAAGATGAAATTGAGATCCGTGATAGGTCAAACACTATTTTGATGAGAGGGTATGTGAAGAATTACCAATCATCTAACAGAACTGGCTTTCTCTCAATACAAGACCTGACCTTGAAAATGGAGTCTGAGAAGATAACGGTTGAATTCAACCAAATGAAG
>CAZXYV010000307.1:0-2666 GCA_964645025.1 uncultured Dehalococcoidaceae bacterium
CCCATTCCTCCACCCATGCCAAAATGCCCGGCAACGTTGGGCTGGGAACTGGCTTGAAGCTTACCAGATTTATAGCTCTGGATAGCGTCCCGTACTTTGCCGGACACTCCGGTGATAACCTTGATACCAGCAGCTGCCAGCACATCGTAAGCATTGGGGCCGCAGTTGCCGGTGAGCACTGCTTCTATGCTTTTACCGGCAAGGGTCTGGGCCGTGGCGATGCCTGCTCCGCCACCCGCCGTGGCTCCGGAGTTCTCTAAAGTTTCCAACTCCATTGTGTCCGGATCAGCAATGATAAAATACTGGCACCGCCCGAAGCGCGGGTCGATATCGGCATCCAGGTTAGGGGCGGTCGTTGTAATCGCAATTTTCATCGGGCTGCCTCCTTTTGGCTGGTGCTAACCTCAATACGTTTTATTCGAGTCTTGACATGCTTCAATTGTTTCTTCAAAGCTTGCTCTTGATTCCTAAGGAACCCGATTTCTTCCTCGGTTGTATTTATTGGGATTACACAATAACCGCTGCCACGCCCGGTCATGGGTCCTTTTCCGTTCGGACCGGAACCATTGAATTTTGGCATCATTTGCCTCCTTGCATCGTCCGTCAACATAAATGATGACGTTGCCGACCTTACATTCTATTTGTCAGTTTCCAGATCGTGTATTCTGGACTCGACTATGTCAAGTTCTTTCTTGATGTTTTCAGCCTGACTCTTTAACAAGCTGATCTCCTGTTCGCGGGTCATGCCTTGGATAAGCGTATTTCCCCGGCTGCCTGGATAGTAACTGCATCTGGGAAGTCCGCCTCTACCTCTGCCCAAATAAGGCCAGGGTGGTGAGCTTCCTCTGAAGCCGAGTCCTGCACTTCCTTGGCTACCTTGTCGTCTACCAAATCCGTACACCATTTTTACACCTCCTTGATTTATTTCTGGTTCTTTGTCATGGTAAGTAATTTCACGCCCGTTATCTGGCGGAATGTGGCTCCTTGGCTGACACAACGAAGCACGCTTTCCGGGTCGATTACCACCGTGCCTGAAACCGCACTAACGCCATAATCAAACACTACAGGCGATAAGGGTGCTGTCCCTCCCAGTATGACAACATACGCTTTGTGACTGCATAGCCCGAGCAAATGCTCAATGGTATGATTGGTGAAAGCGGTCCCTGTGATTCCTACAACTTGTGCCTGCGGAATGATATTCTCCGCTTCACCTTCGGTCAAGTCGCCTTCCTGCGGGTTTTTCTCAATTACCCATAGTTCCTTGGCTATCTTACGCAGCCTGGGCACAAAGGGAAAATGCCCGATGATAGCTACTTTCTTACCTTCACCTTTCCCGACCAGAAGGTCGCCAGCGTTGAGCTCTTTACAACATCTTTCATCCACCTCGATCAGCGAGTTGATAGTTGCCATGCCGATAGCTGACTCCATAGGGCTAAGCGAATTAGCCATAAGTGCCAACGCCCGGGCATCTTTCTCTAATAATAGACCGGCTTCTTTCACCGGTGTCCTGTCGTGATGAGGCCCAGGGTCATGAGGCGTAGATGCCAGTCCGCAGTTGCGCGTCAGCACCGCCGTCTGAAAAGACCCCTGACGGATATCTCTAAGAGGTGACTCATAGTTCATGGTGGACAGCAAATCGTTAATAATCTTCATTTTTTATATGAAGTGTACAGCCGGGTACTTCCCCCCCTCAAAATATATGGGGGAAGAAATGCTCTACCTTACCGGCAAGCACGCATGTATAACACCCTGTGCACCTTTTGAGTTCTATCATCATTCTCCATCTCATAGTTTCTTCCTTCCTACTCCGTCGTATTCTATTCTATGGTCAATCTTATAAACTTTAACCATAGTCGCTGTTTCCTGGCTCCAGCATACCGGGCAGGCATGTTTGAAGTCGGATTCCAGCAGGATATTGAAGTTGGTGCCCTTACCGTAAGCGATAGGTGCTCCCTTAGCCCAGGCGCCGGAACAGGCGGCTATGGCTACCGTCTTGGGGTGCTGCCCCTGCATCGTCTTCAGGGTGCCCGTAGTCTTGCGTCCGTAGGACGACTCCAGGCAGATGAGGTCGCCGTCTTTCAAGCCTTTTTTCTTGGCGGTATCCGCGTTCATGGTGATATTGTAAGTGTACGGATTCATCTGGGAGACCTCATCCAGCCAAGGCATTTCCATAGTGTAGGTGCCGTTGTGGAGGATATCTCGATAGGAGAAACTGTACAGGTCGAACTCTTCCGTTTCTTCCTTGGATACCTGCGGCGTGAAGTAGCTGATAAGAGGGGTAAACTGCTCCCAGTCAAGCTCTATACCGGCTTTCTTGGCATTTTCCATGATTTCTGGCCTGAGCTCGGCGATATGCTCCATGTAGATGGGTACCCGCACGTCTACATACCAGCGCCAGTAAGCTTCCTTGACCTTCTTGGGCCAGTCGACGGAGCCATGTTCTGAGATATATTCCAAGCCATGCTTTTCGCCGAAGTAGAACTTGAAAGCCCGGTCCATCATCTCGGCGTAGGTAATTTTCTCTTCAGGTTTTATCAGTATCGTTACCCTCTTCGGGTCTATCATCTTGACATCCCTGACACTGGCTATGTCGCCGCTGATGAGCGCCTCACCGCCGAAGCTGGAGAAATAGACGTTGTAATATTGATTCATCTCTTCTCTCATGC
>CAZXYV010000308.1:0-2649 GCA_964645025.1 uncultured Dehalococcoidaceae bacterium
AGGTCGGCGGGGGCCAGGTTGACGACGATGCGTTTCATGGGGAAAGTGCCGCCGGAGTTGCGGATAGCGGCGCGGACGCGCTCCTTGGCCTCCTGGACGGCGGCGTCCGGCAGGCCGACGATGGCGAAAAAGGGCAGGCCGGGCGAGATATCCACCTCGACTTCGACGATAGCGCCGTCCAGCCCGATGATTGCGCCGCTTCTTACTTTAGCTAACATTTCAGCCTATTGTAGCCTAAAGGACGGGGGAATGGCAAAACCTCAACTGTCATTGCGAGGAGCGGAGCGACGCGGCAATCTCTCTCTATGAGTTAGACCTGACTATTGGATTGCCTTGGTTCTCTTTCTCCACAACGGTAATAACAGAACGACAGACACTAATGCCGCCGCTGCTCCCAGCCCGAAAGACCACTTTAGCGTGCCGGTAGCATCCGCCAGCCAGCCGTAGATTGTCGGTGATGTGATTACGCCGGCGCCCCAAAAAAGCGTCCATAGGCCGATGATAGTGCCGGAAGACTCTTTGGCGAAGTAGTCAGAAGCCGCCGCGGCGTACATCGCCCAGATAGCGCCGTAACCCAGACTGAAGATAAATGCAGATATAAACGGGGTGATTATCTTACCGTAAGCCAGTCCCAGGATGCCCAGGCTCATCAGGAAACTGCATAGTAAAATCATCTTAAGCCGGCCCGTCTTATCTGATAGCGGACCTAGAGTGATTTTGCTGATTATTCCGCCGATGCCGATAGTAGTGCTCAGGCTGGCGGCAATAGTGTAAGGGAAAGATAGTTCTTGCACGGCATAGGTAGTTAAAAACGTGAAAGGCACAGGATAAGAAAATCCTATAAACAGATAAGCCAGCCCGAATAGCCAGAACTTACCGCTGCCTAATAGAGCGGCTAATGGTATCGGGGAGTTTTTACCGGGGGTTGAGTTATCAGGCAGCTTTACCTTAAGCATATCGGGCGGGTTTTTCACTACCAGGAAGTTGAAAACTCCCATGACCATCCCCATAGCGCCCAGAATCATCCAGCCAATCCGCCAGTCATATTCCCTGATAATAACCGGTATGAGGACACCCATTACCAAGATACTCAGGGCACTGCCGATATCGATAAACGAAAGCGTCTTGCCCCGGTTCTCGTGGCTCGTCCACTTCTGCGCCAGCGCCATTACCGGCGCCCAGCGGGCCGCTGAACCGATGCCGGCCACCCCAAAGAACAGGCTGGCCAGTAGAAGCGATGAGGCCCGGGACATCAGAAATGCTCCTATTCCCATCGCCATCACGAATAATGATAACAGCCACCGCGAGCCGTAGCGGTCTGAAATAAAACCACACAGCGGCGACGCCAGGGTATAAGCGATAAAAAAAGCGGAGTTGATGATACCCGCGTCTGTCTTGGTAATACCCAGAGGAACAAGCATCTCCGGGAGCAAGATGCCGTAGCCGTAATTGATGGCATAGGCGACGAATACCGTTAGAAAGCACGCTGTTAGTACCAGACGTTTGTTCATGCGTAAAAGACCAGGGGCAGGAAATAATTGTCTTCCTGATTGAGTCTGATTAATTATAGCTTAGAGGCGGGAGGAATGACAAAACCCGCCTACGCGAAACGCTTCGGCGGGCAAGGCACAAAACGAGACACTTGCGATTAATGTTATATAAGGTTATAATCAGAATCGGCATTTCTTAAGGGGGTGATTAAAATGGCAAGAATCGAAGAAAGCGTGGAGATCAAGTGTCCGGTCGAAAAGGTATTCGCCTACACGACTGATGCGAAAAGTTGGCCTAAGTGGCAACCTTTTCCAGAAGCGGAGCAGACGTCCCAGGGGCCGATGGGTGTCGGCTCTACCACTAAGGGGACAATTCGCATGATGGGCCTCAGTATGAAGTGGACTGCAAAAGTCACGGAATACGAACTAAATAGGAAGTTTGGTAAGAATATTAACTCAGGGCCCATTGCCAATGAACAGCATAACACCTATGACCCCATAGAGGGAGGGACAAAGTTTACCATCGTGTATGATATGAAAGTGGGCGGGCTCATGAAGCCTTTCTCACCGGTAATAGTAAGCTCGATGCGTAAGGCGTTAAAGAAGGCTCTTGGCAATCTGAAAAGCATTCTTGAGGCGTAGCCTTAGGTTCGCTGATACCTTCACATATAACGTTTGGGTTACCCCCTTTTTAATATCTCCCGCACCTTCTCCGCATACTCCTCGCTCTCTTTATCCCCAGTTATAAGCTCTATCTGGGCGGCGGAGGTAACGCCCAGGCCCAGTTCTGCCGCCCGCTTAATCTGGTCCTGCTCGAAGATTTTGCCTTTTGTAACCTCCGGCGTGGTGCCGAGAAAGCGCAAAATGGCCACGCCGACAGCATCGATAGCCACGCGGTCGGTGCCGGCCAGGATGACATCAGCCTTGACCCGCTTGCCCACGTGCGGGCCGCCCTCCACAAAAGCGTCGACGCCGTCCAGCACGACCAGGTCGGGGGAATAGGCGGTGTTAATCTCGGCAATCATCTGGCGCTGGTAGTGAGAGCTATGCAGCTCGCTCATGTATGGGTAACCGCCCGGGTCTCTCAATCCCGGCGGCACCATACCCACGGCGCACTTTAACGATAGCGTGAAATGCCCGCCGAACTGGTGCGTCTTGA
>CAZXYV010000309.1:0-2648 GCA_964645025.1 uncultured Dehalococcoidaceae bacterium
CTTCAGGGAGAACCTTCAGGCCGAGCTTTCTGGTCGAGACCTTCAGGGTGAACCCATCGAGGGAGAGGAGTACATCATACAATTTAATTTTTTACTAAGCATCAATGATACACCAGAATACTTAAAATAATAGCCGCCGATATGATTAACCGGAACAACGAAAGCGCGCTCCAGGCCCGGTGCATCCTCTCCTTATCGAGGGAGGACTGGTAAAACGCCCGGCATTGATAGAGGGTAAAAAGTCCGTAGGCCGCCACGGGGATGATGTATAAAAAGCTCAACGGGGTCAGTAAAGGCAGCAGGGCGCTCATGATAAATAAGAGCACGGCGAAACCCAGCGTCAGTCGCGCGGCCGTCGGCGCCGAAGGCTTAGAAAAGAACAGCGGGGTGACAATATCGGGCTTACCTGCCGCATCGAACCGGATGTTCAGCACGTAATGCGCCAGGATATGCGCGGACTGCCAGACTAAACCGAGCAGATAGAGATACCAGGGCAGCAGGGTGGTGAAGACGGTATCGGGAGAGAGACAGGACCACCCGCAGAGGAAAATCAGGCCTTCTATCGGCGGCAGGGAGAGATAGCCGACCTTATCCCGCAGGTAAGACGAGTAGAGAGAACCCAGGACTATCGCCGCCAGCAGGATGTAGAAGCTCGTCGGGTTAAAATAAATCCAGCACAGCGCCAGGGTAGCGACGTAGCTCAAGAAAGATAAGGCTAAAGCTCCATTCGCTTTTACCCGCCCGCTCGGAATAGAGCGCTGGGGCCACATAGTTTTATCCCGCTCCCGGTCGGCGTAGCGGTTATAAATATTGACGCCGGCCGCCGCCAGGGCGCCGGTGAAAAACCCCGCCAGGCAAATATCCCAGGCAGGCAGACCGCGGATACTGAGGATGGCCGCGCTGGCGGCATTGAGGGGGGTTAAGATGAGAAACAGGGGGCGGGCGAGGGTCAGATAGCCGATTAGTCTTTCTTTAAAACTGTATGCATCCCGGACAGCCAGGTCGGACCCGAAATCGGCGCGGAAAAATTTGGCAAGGTCCATCAATCAAGCTCCAGATTTTTGAAAGGATTTATCGTCTTAACCCAGCCGGTAAACGATGCCGAAGCCGCCCGTCGGATAGTCCCAGGTCAACGAACCCTGGTCGCAGACAATCCGGCAGGTCCCGCATTCAAGGCAGCCTTCCCAGGCGAAGATCACATCACCTTCGTTAAGGGTATAATTCTCGACCGGGCAGACATAGGTGCAGGCTTTATGCGGGCATTTACGGCAGATGGCCTGGTTGATTTCTATATGCGGCTTTTTATCGATGTGGTACAGGTTCAAGGCCAGCTTATCATCTATTTTCATAGGAACGAAATCACCCCCTTCAACGCCTTCCAGATAAAGCTGAGCAGCGGGAATCTGGCCGTGGAGGCTTTCCGCAGGTTCTTCCGGAAGTCCTTGAGCATCTGCCATTCCTGCGACCTCTTGGGCATCTCTTTGACGGTAAAATAGTCCACCGCCGCCCGCGTTATCACCTCAAAATACGGGCCGAAGAACTCCGGGTTTTTCTCCGCGAAACGGTTCATCTTGCGGTAGCGCTTCAGGTCTTTCATCACGAAGCTTTCATTTAAAAGCTGCTCATATTGAGAAAGCGAGCGCGCCGAATAGTCATTATTCTTATGCGCTTCGAGGAATGTCTTGGCCGCGGCCTCGCCGGAGGCCATGGCGAAGTTAGTCCCCTCGTAGTGGATGGAGGCATTGAGGAATCGGGCGGCGTCCCCGGCTATCATCAGGCCGTCCGAAAAATATTGCGGCGTGGCGTCATAGCCGCCGTCGGGCGCCAGGTGCGCCTGGTATTCAACGGTGACGCCGTCTTTGATATAGTTCCTGACGAAGGGATGGGCTTTGAACTGTTCGAATAAATCGGTGGCTTTTACTTTACTTTTAAGAAGGGGGGCCACCGCCACCCAGGTGACCAGCGAAAGGGATTCCAGGTTGGTGTAGATATTGCCGCCGCCCCAGATGCCCTTGGTAGCGTCGCCGGCGATGTATTTCAGCTCCACGCCCTCATGACCGCTGAGGCTGAACCTGTCCTCGATGACGGAACGCGGCAGATCGATAATCTCTTTCATACCCAGGGACACCTGCCGCGGCGCGTAAGGTTTTCTGAAACCGGCCTTCTCGGCTAAAATCGAGTTCACGCCATCCGCTGCGATGACGGCGTCGGCATAGAGCTCGCCTTCCTCGCCCCGCACCTTCACCCCGATTACCTTGCCCCGGTACTTGAGTAAATCATCCACCACGGTATTGGTCAGCAATAAAGCGCCGGCCTCCTCGGCCTTGGAGGCATACCAGTTATCGAAGTTGGCCCGGGAAACGGTAAAGCTATTATTATAAGGGGGCTTGTTATGGTCCTCGCTCTCCACACCGATAGTGACCGCGTTATCGGGTGAAATCAGGAATATTTTAATGCCCTTGATATGGCGTTCCAGCGGGGCCTGCTCCCAGAAATTGGGTATCAACCGGTTCAGCACGGTAGTATATAAAACGCCGCCGAAAACGTTTTTGCTGCCCGGACTCGGCCCGCGTTCGAGCAGGGTGACATTCAGCCCGGCCCTGGCGAGGACATAGGCCGCGGTGGTCCCGGCCGGCCCGGCGCCCACG